>JAEEGW010000247.1 GCA_016280525.1 Clostridiales bacterium | reverse complement strand
CCCGGACTGAAGCTGTGAAAACGTGTTGAAAATGCCGTAGCTGTTGTTTGACAGATCGTACACGAGCATATATTTTTCGCTCGTCACGAGGCGCGGGTTGACGTAGCGGAGCGCCGTGCTCTGCACCTGTTTTCCGGTCATGTCAATGACCTCAAGCGAGCCGCGGCCGACGCACACGAAATCATCGCGGTATACGGCGTAGCTCTGTTCGAGATCCGATGCGTAATAAATTTCGCCGTATTCCTCGACGCCCGTCGGTATTTTCAGATTCATATCCTTTAAGATATATCTGTAATTTTCTATAGTTATTTCCGAAGAATATACAAACGTCATAGCCATAAAGAACAGGAAAAACACGGTTATGACTATGTATTTTGATATCCCCACGGCGACGGCGGCGCGCTTGTATCTTTTGTTTACCTGCGGCTGCCCGTCGTTTTCGTATACGCCTTCTATCTTTTCACCGCCGGAGCTTACTTCGCTGCGTTTTACCGTAAGCTCGTTCGCGTTGTTTTTCGGGCGTCTTTTTCTTTTTGAAAACAAACTCATTTAAGTACTGCCTTTGTTAAATACAGACCGTCCGGCGGCACGGTGAACCCGGCCGCGGATCTGTCCTTTGCTTCTATTATCTTAGGTATCGCGCCCGCCTCTATCTTCCCCTCGGAGATATAAAGCAGCGTTCCTACCATAATCCTTACCATATTGTATAAAAATCCGTCCGCCGTAACGCTGTATATCACGTCGTCGCCGTCGCGCACAACGCCCGCGTCGTATACAGTTCTTACCGTAGTAGATACGTCCGATCCTACCGCCATAAATGACGTAAAATCGTGTTCTCCGATAAAGTCTTTTGCCTGACTGTCAAGCATCTTTTCGTCCAGATGATACGGATACGGCAGCTTCAGTTTATGGAAAAACGGATTTTTTTCCGCGCGGTTATATATAACGTAGCTGTATTCCTTACAGACCGTCTCAAATCTCGGATTGTAGCCGTCCGGCGCGAGTTTTGCCGTCTTTACCGCTATGTCGTACGGCAACAGACAGTTTATAGCCGCGGGTATGCGGTCCACCGGGACTTTGTTTGCGTCATCCGGCAGATGAACGGAGCAGAAAAACTGCTTTGCGTGCACGCCCGCGTCCGTCCTGCTGCAGCCCTGCACCTTGCAGTCGGCGCCGAAAAGCAGCTTTGACGCGCGCATCAGCTCGCCCGCTATCGTCTTAGCGTTCGGCTGTATCTGAAAACCGCTGTAATTGACACCGGAATACGATATTTCAAACAGATAAGTCATAGTACGAAAGTTCCGTTAAACAGTGAAAACGTATAAGTGTTCAGAACGAACACGCCCGCGAGCGCGGCGGCGGCAAGCGTCAGCCAGATAAAGTCGGAAAACCTGAATTTCATTTTATTCAGCTTCGTTCTTCCCTTCCCGCCTCTGTAACCGCGGCAGATCATCGCATCCGCCAGCTCAAACGCGTGGCGCACCGCGGAAGCGAGCAGCGGCACGAACACCGCCAGAAGCGCCCTCGCGCGCTTCATAAGGCTGCCTGTTGAAAAATCCGTTCCTCTCGCCTTCTGCGCGGACATTATCTTTTCGGTCTCTTCAAGCAACGTCGGTATGAACCGCAGAGCGATAGACATAACGAGCGCAAAATCGTGCACCGGCACGCCAAGCTTGGCGAGCGGCAGCATGAGCCCCTCTATGCCGTCCGTTAAAACTATCGGAGACGTAGTATAAGACAGCATAACGGACGTCGTGGTTATGAGCACTATTATGCGTATGAACATTTTTATTGCAAATATTATGCCGTTTGAATATATTTTTATAAAATACCATTCAAACAGTAAATTGCCCGTACGCGTAAAGAATATCTGGAATATTGTCGTGAAGATCAGTATGAAAACAATGGGTTTAAGCCCTTTTATAAGCGTTTTGAACGATATTCCGGACAAGATGAATATAATAAGCGATAAAAGGAACAGAAACGCGAACGCTATGCCGCTTGATGCGGCGAAAACGGCGACTATCAGAATAAGCGTAATTATTATTTTCGCTCTCGCGTCTATTCTGTGTATAAGCGAATTGCCGGGAAAATACTGGCCGAGAGTTATGTCGCGTATCATTTGCCGTCACCTCCGCCGAGCATTTTCATGATATCCTCAAACGCCGCGTCAACGGTGTATAACGGTCTGTCAAAGCTGACGCCGAGCTCTTTTGCGCAATAGACCATTTTCGTTATCTGCGGAACGGACAACCCCATATCGCGCAGAGCCGCCGGGTCTTCGAATATCTCCGCTTTGGTCCCGCACTTATACACGCCGTTTTGTGAAAGCACGATTATCCTGTCGCAGTATTTCGCCATATCCTCCATACTGTGACTTATTATTACGACGGACGTTTTCTTTTCTCTTTGATATTTTTTAAGTTTTGATAAAATATCGTCTCTGCCCTGCGGGTCAAGTCCCGCCGCCGGCTCGTCAAGTATGAGATACTGCGGCTCCATGGCTATAATGCCGGCTATCGCCGCGCGCCTTCTCTGTCCGCCGGATATGTCAAACGGGGATTTCTGCATCTCGTCCTCCCGCAGACCGACGAATCTCACGGCGTCCAGCACCCTGCGCTTTATCTCGTCCTCGGACAGACCCATGTTTTTCGGACCGTAGGCAATATCGTGCTCGACCGTATCTTCAAAAAGCTGATATTCGGGGTACTGGAAAACGAGCCCGACCTTGAAAAAGTTTTCTTTGCGGTTCTTTTTGTCGGCGTTTATGTCAACGCCGTCTACAGTCACTTTGCCCTCGTTCGGCTTATACAAGCCGTTGCAGAGCTGCGCTATCGTGGATTTGCCGCAGCCCGTCTGACCTATCAGTCCCGTTATTTCATTTTCGTTTATCGTTAAATTTATCTTATCAAGCGCCTTGTGTTCAAAAGGCGTGTTCTGTCCGTAGACGTAAGATACGTTTTCAAAAATAATAGGCAAAGTTTACCTCTTTTTGCTGTCAAGTAATCGTTTGAGCGCCGCCGCGCCCTCTTCCGTGTGAAGCGGCAGTCCGCCGTCGTAAGCGCCGGCTTTTTTCAGCTTGTAGAACAGCTCCGTGACCTGCGGAACGTCAAGCCGTACGGAATGGAGCGTTTCCACCTGCGTGAATATCTGCTCCGGCGTCCCGTCCATAAACACCTCGCCTTTGTTCAACACAATGACGCGGTCCGCGTCCGTCGCCTCGTTCATATAGTGGGTTATCGTTATAATCGTAACGTCGCCGCGCTTGTGCAGCCCGTCGATCGTTTTCATTATCGCCTCTCTGCCCTGCGGATCGAGCATTGCGGTGGATTCGTCAAATATTATACATTCCGGTCTCATCGCAAGCACGCCCGCGACGGCTATACGCTGCTTCTGTCCGCCGGACAGCCTGTGCGGAGCGGATTTCTCGTGCCCCTCCATGCCTACGGCTTTGAGCATTTCCGTGACGGTCTTTCTTATTTCAACGGGATCTACGCCTAAATTCTCCGGTCCGAACGCGACGTCTTCTTCAACCGTCGTCGCAACTATCTGGTTGTCCGGATTCTGATGCACCATGCCAATGCGGCACTGTATATCGTACGCGTCCTCGTCCGAAATATCGCCGGTCACTTCCTTGCCGCAGACGGTTATACTGCCGTCAATATCGCCGTCCTCGCGCGTAAGCACCATATTTATCAGCTTTGCAAGCGTTGACTTGCCGGAGCCGTTGTGACCGAGTATAGCCGTATACGTCCCGCGCTCAAAATTCAGGTTTATATTATGGAGCGCCGGATGAAGCTTACCGTCCGAGTCCTTATATGAAAAGCTCAGATCTTTTATCTCTATTATGTTATCCATATTACCTATCCGAGTACCACCTCGCGGCGGAACCGCATGGGAGCACTATATTTTTTTCAGTTACGGGCAGACCTACCTCGCCGCATTCAAACACGCCGTCTTTTCTGATGTTCAGCTTCAGAAGGCACTCCATAGCGGAGGCGGAAAGTCCGGTCGTGTATGAGTTGAGCAGGAAAAACAGCGCCTCGTCCGACAAAAGCTGTGAAGTCAGACCCACAAGCTCGTCAATACATTCCTCTAACTTCCACGTCTCGCCGGAAGGTCCGCGTCCGTACGACGGCGGGTCCATAATAATGCCGTCGTATCTGTTGCCGCGTCGTATCTCGCGCAGAACGAATTTTTTGCAGTCGTCAACTATATATCTTATATGCGCGTCGGACAGCCCGGACAGCGCCGCGTTTTCCTTTGCCTGCGCAACAATGCCCTTTGCCGCGTCAACGTGTACCACGTCGGCTCCGGCATTTGCCGCCGCGACAGTCGCGCCTCCGGTGTACGCAAACAGATTAAGCACGGTTATCTTCCTGTTCGCCTTTTTTATAAGCGAAGAAAACCAGTCCCAGTTGACCGCCTGCTCCGGGAAAAGCCCGGTATGTTTAAACGACATAGGGTGTATGTTGAATTTCAGCTCGCCGTAGCTTATAGTCCACCGCTTTGGCATATCGTTTTTTACCCAGCTTCCGCCGCCGGACGAAGAACGCTTGTAAACGCCCTGCGCTTTGTTCCACAGGCGGCTGTCTTTTTTGTTCTGCCATATCACCTGCGGATCGGGACGGACGGTCATAACGCTGCCCCAGCGTTCGAGCCGCTGACCGTCGGAGACGTCTATCAGCTCGTAGTCACGCCATTTGTCTGCTGTAAAAATCATATATCTTCCCCGTCAAACGCGCTTATCTGACCGTTTTTCTTATCGTCTTTATTCATCGGTATGCCTAAATGCTCGTACGCTAAATACGTACAGCACCTGCCGCGCGTCGTGCGCGATATAAAGCCTATCTGCAAAAGATACGGCTCGTACACGTCCTCAAGCGTTATCGCTTCCTCACCTATCGTGGCGGCAAGCGTGTTCATACCGACGGGGCCGCCGCCGTAAAACTTGATTATGGTCGTAAGCATACGCCTGTCGATACTGTCAAGCCCGAGACTGTCTATATCAAGCTTTTGCAGCGCGTATTTCGTTATTTCTTTGTTTATCGTGCCGTCGCCTTTTATCTGCGCATAGTCGCGCACGCGGCGGAGCAGTCTGTTCGCGATCCTCGGCGTTCCGCGCGAGCGCGAGGCAAGCTCCATTGCGCCGTCGTCGTCGATCTCAATGTTTAAAATTCCGGCGCTGCGCTTGATTATCTGCGATAATTCCTCAGGCGTGTAAAGATCGAGCCTTAAAACGTGGCCGAACCTCGCGCGCAAAGGCTGCGAGAGCTGACCGGCGCGTGTCGTCGCGCCTATGAGCGTAAAGCTTTTGAGCGACATACGTATGCTTCTCGCGGATGGACCGCTGCCGATGAAAATGTCAACGACTTTATCCTCCATAGCCGAATAAAGCATTTCAACAAGCGTTTTCGGCAGTCTGTGTATCTCGTCGATAAACAGAACGTCGCCTGTGCTGAGGTTGGTCAGAAGAGCAAGCAGATCGCCCGATTTTTCAATAGCCGGGCCGCTCGTTATCTGTATATTCGTGCCCATTTCGTTCGCTATTATCTGCGAAAGCGTTGTTTTGCCGAGGCCGGGAGGGCCGAACAGCAGAACGTGTTCAAGCGCTTCGCCTCTTATTTTCGCCGCGTCTATCGCTATGCGGAGCTGCTCTTTTACGGCGGTCTGCCCCGTAAAATCGTCAAGCGTCTGCGGGCGAAGCGATACCTCGACCTCGGACTCTTCTTCGTTCTGCTCGGTCGATGCAAGTCTTTCTGCTATGTATTCTTCTCCGAAATCTTCGTAAATAGCCATAAAAGCTCCTTAATTCATGCGCTTCAGCGCTTCTCTTATAATATCTTCAACGGTCATGGACGACACGTTCATGCTGCTTATTATCTTTGACGCGTCGGCTTTCGTGTACCCGAGCGCGGATAACGCTTCAAGCGCGTCCGCGGCGTTCGCACCGCCGTTGTACGCGGTATCTCCGTCACCGCTTCTGTAAAGCTGCAGCTTGTCCTTGAGCTTGAGGATTATGAGCTGCGCGGTCTTGTTGCCGATGCCCTGCGCCTTTGCTATCGCACGGCTGTCGTCGGATGAAACGGCTTTTTCAAGCTGAGCCGGCGTCATAATGGACAGTATCGCCAGCGCCGCCTTCGGTCCTACGCCGGAAATGGAGGTCAAAAGCTTATACACGTCAAGCTCGTCCAGACTGTAAAAGCCGTAAAGCTCAATGCCGTTTTCGCTGACGGATAAATACGTGTAAAGCCTCGCCTTGTCTTTGCCAGCCATAGCCGCGAACGTGTTGTAAGACACGGTCATTTTATAAGCCACGCCGCCCACGTCTATCACCGCCGTACCCGGCTCGCAGAAAACTATCGCACCTTCAATATAATAAAACATAATAACACCTTATAAAAGTTTCTTTTTCTTTTGATTATAGTAATTTTTCAGCGCCGAGCCGCTCGTATGTCCGTGACAGACGGCTATCGCCAAAGCGTCCGAGGTATCGTCCAGTTTCGGGGATTCTTTCAAGTCAAGTATGATGTTCGTCATCGCTATGACTTGCTTCTTCTCCGCGCGGCCGTAACCGACCACCGCCTGCTTTACCTGAAGCGGCGTGTATTCGTAAAGCGGAATTTTGTTCTGTATGCCGCAGAGCATTATAACGCCGCGCGCCTCCGCTACCGCTATCGCCGTTTTCTGG
>JAEEGW010000036.1 GCA_016280525.1 Clostridiales bacterium | reverse complement strand
TCCGATCCTATGAACTGTATCGGCGCGAACCGCAGTCCCCAGACGCCCCAGGCGGAGCCCGCCGGCGCGTACGCGTAGCCTATGAAATGCTGTTTGTTGAATATATCTATATGTCCGGGCGCGTCGCCCGTAATGCCCATGTTGTGCATGCCGGATTCAAGCATAGAGCCCGCCGTTTTGTGTTTCAGACGCACTTCGCTTCTGTAATATATGCCGTCGTACGATACGTTTACATGTACGTAGCAGTCGTCTGAAAATCTGTTGCCGGTCGCGACGGAAATAAAGCATTTATACGCGTCAACGTATTTGAAATCCGCGCTGTCCTCGCCCGCGCTGTCGTGGCGGTAAGCTATGCCGCGGTATTTCAGCGTTGCCGGCCAGTTTTCGCTTGTCGCGTCGGCGGTGTATATCCTTGATTCAAAAACGTCTTCCGCCCACGTTGAATACAGATACAGCGTATCTCCTACGACTACCATTGAGCCTTCGCCGGCGCCCCACTGACCTTTAAGTCCGTCAAACGCAACTATTGGTCTCGCCTCGTCTCCCCAGCCGTTTCCGTCCCATTTTTCAATGCAGGTGCCCGCGGGGTCCTTCGTTCTTCCTACGAAAAGGTTGTTGTCAACGCCGCCGGGCCACAGCACGGAGGTATACGTTATATAGTAATAATCGCCTATCTTTATCGTTCCCGGGTCGCACGTCCAGTGCCAGTCTTCGCTGGCGTAAGTCGGTCTCATGGCGGCGACGTCCGGCGTCCAGGTCAGACCGTTGTCGTACGATCTTCTGTAAACGCCAACGTCCGCTTCTCCGCCGTAGCCGAGCGTGCCGGCGAGCCAGCAGTCAAGCGAGCCGTCGTCGTTTATTATCATGCTCGGGCCGTATCTGTACGTGCCGTTGAATATATCCCAGCCGCTGTTCGCAAGGCGGAAGATCGAACCTTGTTCGCTTGCCGCGCCGTTTAAATAAGCCTTTTTTATATTGTAGCCTTCCGCGCGCTTTTCGATATAAAGCTGCCCGTCCTTTTCAATACATAAAACGAGGTCGAGCTTAAGCGTGTTTGACAAAACCTGCGCGTATTCCGCGTACGTCAAAGTCTCCGAATTCTTCTTAGCAAGGTCCATATAATCTGAAACTCCCGCCTCAGAGGCGACTTTTGCCACGCCGTTTTTATCCGCGTAATCCCTGTAGCCGAGAGCGTAAAGCAGTCCGCGCAAAACTTCGCCGTAAGTCACGGGCTGATCCGGTTTGAATTCGGACGATGAGGGTCTCAACATAAAGCCCTGATTTACCGCTATCTCCGCGTATTTCATCGCGTCTGAATAAGCGGTCAGGTCCGTATAATCGTTCTGACAGATATAATAATGCAGCCGCTGCGCGAAGCCGGAATATTTGACGATGTCTTTTGCAAACGACGCGCGGTCAAGCAAAGCGGATGCTTCCGCGTTTTCGTTTCCGAAATAAGATTCGGATTTAAGTCTTTCAAAAACCGCCTCTTTGTTTCCGTCGTCGGGCAGCGGATCGTCCGACGTGTTCATACCGGTCAGATCCTCGTCCGGTATCGGGTCTTTTGCGCCCTCCGTTTCCGTCTCCGTCACGTCCGGTTCCGTTATGTTTTCGGTTTCGTCCGTTTTCGTTTCCGCCGCCGTCGTTTCAGCCGACGTCTCCGCGGGCTGCTCGGTACAGCCGAACAAAACGGGTACGATCATGGCCGCGCAAACTATCAGCGCGATTATCCTTATGCGTTTCAAAATTTTGTCCTCGCTTTATATAAAAATGTCTGTTTTAAATCGGTATCGCTTTCCGATCCCGATCGCCGCATACGATTATATCACAATTAAAAACGTATGTCAATATGATAAAAAGCAAATTAAAAGCGCCGGACATTAACGCGTCCCGGCGCGAAATAAACCCGTATTTTATTTTTCGTCGTCTATCAGTATCGCCCTGCACGGCGAGCCGTCCGCGCCGGACAGATCAAGCGGCGCGGCGTTCAATAAATAAACGCCCTCCGGGACTTTTGTAAGACGTATCCCTTCAAGCAGAATTACGCCCGCCCCGAGCAGTATAAGGTGTACCTCCACGGGCGCGTCTTCCGGTCCGACGGTCTGAGATTCGTTGCCTAAAAGCAGGATGTTCGCCCGAGCAAATACCTTTGCCGCCTCAGAAGAGACAGTCGCGTCTCCTTTTATAAGTATCCTTTTCGCCGCTTCCTTATCAAGACTTTCCGCTTTTTTCAGTATTTCTTCTGCGTCTTTGCCTGTTACGGCTCCGGTATGTTTTGCGACGTAAGCCTTTCCGACAAACGAATCCAGCTGTACCTCGTCCACGGTTTTTCCGTCTTCAATAAAGTGGAACGGCGCGTCAACGTGCGTTCCGTTGTGAGCGCACATGTAAAAAGCCGTCAGGTTGCACACGCCGCCTTCTTTTATGCTGCAAAGCGTCTTTTTTTCGGGAGCCGGGTCGCCGGGATAAACGCGGCAGCCGAAGACTTCCTGTGAAATATCATATATTATCATTTTTGTCCCCCGCTGCGAATCCGATCTATAAAACGTACGACATATCGCTTATATGCCTTATGCGGCGTTTTCCGTCGTCGCCCACAGTCATATGCGACACGCCGCCGGCGGGTCCGTGGATATCCACTTCATAATCCGATTCCACGGTAAGGCCTATAAACATAGCGTTCCAGATACCTAAAAGATACCCGTGCGATACGATTATTATATTTTCCTTTTCGTTTTCCGTAATTTCTTTGAAAAACGGCAGAAGGCGCTCCCAGGCGTCGCGCCTGCTCTCCCCGTCCGAAAACAGTCTGTCGTCAACGGTCTTCTCCGGGGTCTTCATATTTTCGCGCAGCCACTGCACGGAATGACCGCAGCATTTTCCGAGATTCCTCTCCCTTAATTCCCGTCTGTATACGGGCGTCACGTTCAGATATTTCGCTATCTCTTCCGCCGTCTGCCTTGCGCGTTTAAGGTCCGAAGAATATATTATGACGTCTTTGCCTTCAAGTTCCTCTTTCAGCTTTTTGCCTATACTGTCCGCCTGCTTTTTTCCAAGCTCCGTAAGGTCCCAGTCTGTCCACGAGCCGACCATGCCGTTAGTATGGTGGACGGACTGCGTATGCTGTACCGTTATGATATGCTTCATTCTTTATCTCCTGAAATTCCCTGCCGTACGTTTGATTTTACCGTTTCCGTATACTGTGCTGCCGGTCTTCTTCAATACCGCCCGCGAAAGACAGTCTTTTGCCGACTGAACACCGCGGCAGTTCTATTTTACGGGGCGGTACGCGCATATAAACGGCGCTTCCGCGTAGCTGACGGGTTCTTTCGTCGGCTGTTTTGAATTTATGCGCGTGTCCGAGCCGTGATCGTAGCGCAGGGCTTTGCCGTTTCTGTCAACGTCCGAGGCGAGCATGAACACGTGCTGCGGCGAGCCGTTTTTATCCGGTCTTACGAATATTATATCACCCGCCTGAAGCTCGTTTATATCTGTTATCTTTTTAAACTTGTGTTCTTTGCACCACAAAATAAGATTGGACACGACGCATCCCTGAACGAGCGGCTGATCGGTAAATCCGGCGCGGTAGAGTATCCAGTCCACAAGTCTGTCGCAGCTCGTGCGCAGCGGCCTGTGGTTTATGCCGGGATTGGTGCACGAATCGCCGTATTTGAAACCGGTCTTTTTCGCGTATTCGGTTATGTAATGCCCTTCGCGCAACAGATCGCACTGCAAAAGTGAATAAGGCGTATATACGACGGCACCGTTTTCGTCCGCGACGCGGTATCCGTATTTCTTTTGCTTGTCGCACTCCGCTTTTGCCTCGTCAAGCGACTGATAAACGGCGCCTTTTACGTTGTCGGCCGGTTTATCGAGCCGGTCTTCGTACAGACACACGTAATAGCCTTTTTCAGCCGGCGCGGGCGTTTTCTCTTCCCCTTTGTCCGCGGCTATGTAAGCCTCCGCCTCCGCGCGGTCCGCGCCGAACGCCGCCGCCTGAACCAACAACGTACCTCCCTCTTC
>JAEEGW010000246.1 GCA_016280525.1 Clostridiales bacterium | reverse complement strand
ATAACTCTTGATACAAAAGAAGACGTGGGGCTGATAGTGTTTGACTACACCGCAAACGGCCGTGAATTCAGCGGCGGCGTATCAAACGCGGACAGGTCCATGATAAAGCGCGACGACGTTATAATAAATACCTGGGACAGAGGACAGCTTGAATGTGAAGGCGATACAGTAGACTTAACTTTTAAATTCAGGATCATAACGGAATATACCGACCCGAATTATGAAAACGTCTATCCGGAGCAGATCACAAGATATTTAGAGCCGGTGTCATTCAAAGCACGGTTCGGGACAGCCTATAAAGTTATCATATCGGGAGATAAAGCAAACGGCTACAAAGCGATGATCGGAGGAGATCGGAATGGCGTCGTGGATGGTGCATCTGAGAATAGCAGATGAACTGTTATCAAAATTAAAAGATATAGACGAAACAGCGTTTGTAGTGGGCAATATCGCGCCCGACAGCGGCGTGCCGAACGATGACTGGTCGGAATTCCACCCGCCGAAAACGGTATCGCATTACTATAAGAAAAACGAAAGCGGAACGTATATAGACCTTGACGTCTTTTGCAAAAGATATTTCAACTCCGACGTGATAAATAGATACAGTAAAAAAGAATTTTCATTTTTCTTAGGGTACTACGTACATCTTCTGACGGATATACGCTGGACGGATATTATATCCGCAAAGCTGATACAAGATTATCCGGAAGAATACAAAAACGATGAAAACAAACTGATATGGGCCGCAAAAGAGGACTGGTACGATCTTGATTTTCTGTATCTCAGACAGCATCCCGATTTCAGAGCGTTTGCGATATACGAAAACACGGTCGGATTTGAAAACGAATATATGGATATATTCGACAAGGACGCGTTTGATAACAGGCGGCAATACATCTGCGGCTTCTATCGCGGCGACGGGCACGGCAATCTTTACAGAGAATATAAATACCTGACGCAGAAACAGGCAGATGAATTCGTAACGGAAACGTCGACGTTGATATTCAATTATATTTGCGGTATTACGGAACAAGGATAAAAAATGAAAAGACTAATCGTTATTATTTTGACTGCGTCGTTTTTACTTATTTGTCTGTGCGGGTGTTCTTCAAAACCGAAAATTGAAGAACTGTCGCAGGCGAAGCGGATAGAGGTAAGAATATTTTCGCTTGAAGATACGGCGTATGAAGACCTCGTTATTACGGACGGCGAAACGATCAAAAACATAAGCGGCGCGTTTTCCTCTCTTGAATTGAAAGAGGTCCATATAGAAAAACCGCGCGCGGTATACTGTTCGCTGCAGTTTTTCAAAGGAAACGAACAACGGCCGTTTGAGTCTTTTACGGTCGGCATGGACAACAGAGTGGAAACGGATTCCGCGCTGTACAACATAATAAACGATATCAATCTGATCGATTATTTGTCAAACGTGTTTGAAAACGCGTCGGTAAACGGAGATCACGGATATGATGAAGGTTAACTCCCTCAGTCACACGGGAAAACCCCGTATGACAGCTCCCTCAAAGAGGGAGCCTTGGTCTGCCTCCCTCCCCGAGGGAGGTGTCACGGCATTTTGTCGTGACGGAAGGAGTTATTAAGAATACCTTGTCTTAAAATTGAAAGGTCAGAACAATGCTTCACGATAACTACGGGATAAACAAAAACGGTCATTTTACGGTCTGCGGAGCGGACACGGTAAAACTCGCCGCGAAATACGGCACGCCTTTATACGTGCTTGACGAGGACAAGGTGCGCCGTCAGTGCCGTATATATAAATCCGCCATGGAAAAATACTTTCCCACCGGGTCCATGCCGTTTTTTGCAAGCAAGGCGTTATCATACGTCGGCATTTACAGGATAATAGCCGACGAAGGGCTCGGAACGGACCTCGTTTCCCCGGGTGAGCTTTTCACGGCGGCAAAAGCGGGATTTCCGCTGCAAAACACGTGTTTTCACGGAAACAATAAAACGGATAGCGACATAGAATACGGCGTAAAGTCCGGCGTCGGTTATTTCGTGGTAGACAGCACGGAAGAGCTGCACGCGTTAAACGGTATCGCCCTGAGGCTCGGCAAAGTCCAGAATATACTTCTGCGTCTGTCCCCGGGTATCGATCCGCACACGTTTGAGGCGGTGAAGACCGGCAGGATTGACAGCAAATTCGGCTCGCCTATCGCTACCGGCGCGGCTGAGCAGATAGTAAAAGAGGCTCTCTCGCTTAAAGGTGTAAAGCTCTGCGGTTATCACTGCCATATCGGCAGCCAGATATTCGAATCAGACCCGTTCTGCCGCGCGGCGAAAATTATGATGAAGTTTTCGCTGCAAATGAAGAATAAATACGGTTTTGAGACGGAAATAATCAATCTCGGCGGCGGCTTCGGCGTAAGCTACCACGAGGAGCAGACCGACCCGGATATAGAAGGCAATATAAAAGAGATAGCGGACGTTATAAAAGTGTTCTGCAAAAATAACGGCGCAAAATTCCCGGTGATATTTATGGAGCCGGGCAGAAGCATAGTCGGCGCGGCGGGAGTAACGCTGTACACCGTCGGCTCGGTCAAGGAGATACCGGGATTCAGGAGTTACGTCTCGGTCGACGGCGGTATGCCGGACAACCCGAGATACGCCCTTTACAGATCGGTCTACACGGCGCTGATAGCGAACAAAGCGTCAGAGCCCTGCACGGAAGAATACACCGTCGCGGGCCGCTGCTGTGAATCGGGCGACCTGATAGGCGAAGGGATGCGTATGCAGAAAGCCGAGCGCGGCGATATTTTAGCGGTGCTCGT
>JAEEGW010000245.1 GCA_016280525.1 Clostridiales bacterium | reverse complement strand
GGCAAGTTCTTCAGCAAAGGCGTGGGATTCCATGCTTCGTCGTCCGGTTACACGTCGTACATCGACGTCAACATCGACGGGCTCGGTTTCACGAAATTCGCCGCGTACTGCGGAGTCTGCGAAACGCTGACGAGCTATGATATCACTATGGCGTCGGTTAAATTCGCGCTGATAGGCGACGGAAAGACGCTTTACGAGAGCGATCTGATCGTGTTCGGCGAGCCGATGCAGCCGATGGAGGCCGATATAACCGGAGTCTCCGTACTGCGCCTCGCCGTCGCGGGCATCCCGTCCATCAGCGGCGCGTGGGCGACATGGGGCGGCGCTGTGATCAGCAAGAGCGGAAATATCACGTCCGACATGCTTTACACCGACGACGGCTTCGAAAGCCTCTTTGGAACGACCGGAACTACCGACACGGAACCGGCGGCCCCCGCCGACGATACCGCCTGCACGGAAGACGTTACCGACGGCACGGCGGAGTTGACCGGTGCGCCCGGGACGGACGCTCAGCCGGAGGAGAAAAACGGCGGCCGTACGGCGCTGATCGTCGCGATCGCCGCGGCGGTGACCGTTCTGGCGGGCGCCGGCGTGTTCCTGCTTCTGAAAAAGAGAAAGTGAGGGTGCGGAAATAAAAAAATCGAAACTGACTTCCCTGATCTGCGCGCTCCTCGCGCTCGTTATGATCGCCGGCTGCGGCCCGCACGACGCCGAAACGACCGACGTGACCGACGAGGTCACGACCGTTGAGACGACGCAGACCGACGCCGTGACCGAAGATATCGCGCACGATCCCGCGGACGCCGATCCGCCGTCCGGTTACAAGGCGCTGCTCGCCGATCCCGGCGCGTTCCCGCTTTGCTTCAGTTACGACGGCGTCGAATACCGCGGATTTTCCGGGTTCGCAAAAGAATCCGAGACGACCGACAAGATCGACCGCGGCAGCCGAACCGTTACTGTCTACCGTCACCCGGACATAAACGCGAAATTCACGCTGACGCTCAACGTTTTCCCGTCCGAGAGCGCGTACGAATATGTCGTGTATATCGAAAACGACTCCGACAAAAACACCGGTGTGATCTCCGATCTGCGGTTTGAGATAGAGTTTTCGGGCGAAGGAGCCTCTCTGCGCGGGATAAAGGGCGACGCCGGCGGCGCCAACTACCGCAGCTACACGTTCAATCTGGCAAAACAGAAGAAATATTCCGACAAATCGACTTCGGGACGCCCCACCCACGGCGTTTTCCCGTATTATAACCTCAGCCACGGCGACAGCGGCACGTTCATCGCGATCGGCTGGCCCGGCAGATGGCACGCCGATTTCAGATACGACGCCGACACGACAAAAACGACGCTTTCGACCGGTCAGAACACGCTGAACACTCGCCTTCTGCCCGGAGAAACGGTCCGCACGCCGCTGATGGCGTTCGTCGAATACGGCGATATCGGAGTCGACGAGCAGGTCAACGTCTGGCGTCACTACTACATAAACGACGTGATGCGAAAGATCGACGGCGAGCTGACGCCGATCTACACCGGCATATCGAGTATGTCCGCCGGAATGACGACGTCGAAATTCCTGCTTATGTGCCGCGCGTTCAACGCCCACGGCATACAGCCCGGACTGTTATGGATGGACGCCGGATGGTACACCGGCACGGAGGGCGAGACCGTCGGCTGGCCGTCGACCGGCACGCTAAAAGTCGACACGTCGCGCTTTCCCGACAAGCTCGCCGATATCGGAAAATACACTGCCGAGCACGGCATGCGCAGCCTGCTGTGGTTCGAGCCCGAGAGCATGAGGCTCGACAAGAACAGGTTCGTGCAGACGCAGGAGGGCTTCGAGGCGGACTGGCTGCTCAAGCTCAGCGGCGGCAGCGGTCTGCAGGGCTATCTGATGGACCTCGGCGAGCCGGGCTGCCGCCAGTGGATATTCGAGCGCATCTGCGACGTGATCGACACCGCGGGCATAACCGGATACCGTCAGGACTTCAACAGCGATCCCGCATCAGGCTGGGACAGCAAATACAAAGGTCAGAAAGACCGCGCCGGAATGGCTGAAAACCAGTACGTCCAGGGATATCTGAAACTCTGGGACGACATAATCGCACGCTACCCCGGTATCTACATGGATTCATGCGCCTCCGGCGGCGGCCGCAACGATCTCGAGTCGATGAAGCGCGCCGTGCCGCTGCATTACAGCGACTGGTTCGACGGCAACCACGAGGATTACGACATGAAGAGCCGCATGACTCAAGTGCTGTTCGAATGGTTCCCGTATTTCAAAAACGAGATATATCAGGTGACGAGCTCGTACAAAACGCGTATGAACTACGCGCCGCTGTCGCTGCTCAATCTTCCGAGCGTGCTCGACCGCGACGCTAACTGGGAGCTTATCACGCAGGCGTACACCGAGCACGACGCCGTGAGCCGCTATTTCTACGCCGATTACTATCAGCTTACGAAATGGAGCGAAAAGTCCAACAGGTGGAACGGATGGGAGTTCTTCGACCCGGCTGACAACTCGGGCTTCGCCGTGCTGTTCTGCCACGAGACGACGAAAGGCTTCTCGTACACGCTGAAGCTCAAAGGACTCGACAACTCGGTCACATACCGCGTCAAAGACGTCGACGGACTGTTCGACGTGACCGCGACCGGCGCCGAGCTGATGAGCACCGGCATCAACGTGACGGTGCCCGATCAGCCCTACGGCGTTCTGATGATGATTTCAGAAGCGAGATAGACCGGCGGTAAAGAATTGTATAAACCGGCTGAGGTAAGGAAACACGATCCTTGTCTTTGCCGGTATTCTTATACCCTTGCGTATCGTGCGTTGAATTTTAAGGAGTCGGCTGACGCCGACAAACTTTGGAGGTTCCCACCCCTCAACCAAATCCGCCTTTTATGGCGGATTTGATTTCATCCGGGCTTGCCCGGATTTCACCGCGGTGTTGCCGCGATTTCATTACGGTTAGATAACGAAACTTATTGACAAATCAAAAAAGTATGATACAATAAAGAACGTAAGGACGGACGTATGCGGATATACCGGACTGTTCTGCGTCCATACGACAAATTCAACTACGGAATTGACACTCAAAAATTCCCCCGAGGTAAATTATGACAATCAAACGTATACTTTGCGCCGTATTGGCGTCTTTAATGCTGTCTTTATCTCTGACTGCCTGCACACCGGGCGGAGAAAACAACGAAACCACAGCGGCAAATTCTGACGTCATTACGGTCACCCTGCCCGAGGTAACAACAGATGAGGAAACAGAGACCGAGCCCGATCACGACGATCCGTCTCTCAAGCTGGACCACCTGACTATCGGCGGCGTGGATATTTCCGAGTATACCGTTGTGATCCCGGCGACTCCCGGCAGCTACGATCAGCTTGCCGCGGATTTTCTGGTCCGCTTCATAGGCGAGGCAACGGGCGTGACGGTCAGGCAAACCACCGACGCCGAAGCTGCCGGTCATATGATCCTGGTCGGCGCCACCGCCTACGATACCGAGGCGGTCAAAGCCGCCCGGTTGCAGATCAAAGACGACGGCTACGCCATGCTCGTTGACGGCGGAAACCTGTACGTAACGGGCGCTTTGGATCGCGGTACGCTGTTCGGCGTATACGATTTCCTTGAGAAATACCTGGGCGTGCGTATATACGGCGGCGTGACTTCCCCCGAAAAGCAGGAAATGTACGAGATCAAAGAGAATCTGCGGGTGGATATCCCCGCGGATCTGTGTACGGTGTATTATTCTCACGTCGCGTACCGCAGGACAAGCTGGACGGCCGTTAACGACGGCTGGGCATATTTCCCATTCTGGAACTGCTATAATTCAAGCGAGTTCAAGTTTGCCGGCGGTCCGGTCCATACCATCGCGCATCTTGCGGAAACGGGCGGAGACCTGAGCCCCAATCCCTGTCTGACGGATGAAAATATCTACCAGACCGTTTTGAAAAACGTTCGCCTGGAACTGGAAAAATACCCGAATGCGCAGTATGTGAATATTTCCCAGACCGACGGTACCTCTCACGGATGTCAGTGCAAAAACTGTAAGGCTGTCGAGGCGGAAGAGGGGAGTCCCTCGGGACCGTGGATCCGTTTTGTCAACCGCATTGCAAACGATATAAAAGATGATTATCCGAACGTCCTGGTGGAGACTCTGGCGTATACCTTCACCGAAAAGCCTCCAAAAGTCACTAAGCCCAAAAAGAACGTGGCCGTATGTCTGTGTACCAGCAGCTGCTGCTTCGTCCATGCCATAGACGATCCCGACTGCCCGCGCAACGCGACGTTTGCAGGCTACGTCAAAGGATGGGCGGAGATCTGTGATCATCTGAGGATCTGGACGTATTCCGGTAACTTCCAGGCTGTCGATAACGGAGATAAAAACGGCTTTGCTCCGAATTTCCGTGTGATACGTCAGAGCGTCAAGTTTTTCATCGACCACAACGTGACGGCCGTCTACGTGGAAGGCCAGCAGCATCCCGAGGACCGTGTCTCCACCGCGATGGGCGAGCTGCGCGCGTATCTGTGGGGCAGGGTGCTATGGAATCCCGATATGACCGAGGAGGAGTTTACAGCGTACACAAACGATTTCATGAACTACTACTACGGTGACGCGGGTCCTCTTCTTCTGAAATACGTGGATACAGTATACGGGGATATGCTGGATAATACGAAATACAACAAGCTGATGGAGGGACACTCCTACGTGATCTGCGAATACGGCAGATTCTTCCGTATTTACGATACAGAAGGAAACTGCACGACCGCCTATATGGATAAGCTGGCGGATATTTGGGCCGAGATCTACGCGCTTGATACATTGACCGAGACCCAGAAGTATCACGTGGACTGCGCCGCCGTCCAGTTCTACGATATCGCAACAAGCGTATACAATACGATCGCAAGTAAAACGCGCGATTCCGACGTCAGACAAAAAGTCCGCGAGTATAAAGCCAAATGGCGTGAAGCCAAGGAAATAGCCGGACTTTCAGCGAAGTAACGGCTGTGAAGATAATAACGGTTCGGATTAAGATTTAAAAAAGGGGCTGTTTAAAAACCTAAATTTAGATTTAGGCGAAAAACAGCCTTATTTCTATGCAAAAAGCAAGAAAATAATGTGTAAATCTATATTTTTCAACGTAAAAAATTACCGCAGATTTGATTCTTCCCACTATATAGTGGAGTGATGCTCCGAAAGCCTTCTCGGTCGGAGAAGGTGGCACGCGTATGCGTGACGGATGAGGCCGGAAGTCCGCAAAACAATGGGTTTGTTATCTTCAACACCCGAGCCTCATCCACCATAAATGGTCCCCCCTTGCCCGGTTCGCGATCACAGATCGCTTCACCGCTTGCCGGGATTCAATGAACCCCTCGCTAAAAACTCCACACTGTGGAGTTTTCTTAACGCGTCGCGCCCCCAAAGGAGAAGGCAAATGTGCAAAAAACGAGCTGTTTAATCACCTCTTTTTTCGAGGTTTTTAAACAGCCCTTTTTTATACAAGCCGCATGCGGCTTGATTACATGCAACGCTTCGCGTTGATCAGGAGACAGGCTCGCATAAAAAGCGGCTGACGCCGACATCGTAGTAACTTATGACTTTTCCGAAAACTTCTTTCTGCTCCGCGGGTATCGCGCCGGATACTATCTTTTCCGCGCCTTCTATAAGCAGCGGTATGACGTCGCGGCCGACTTTTTCCTCCGAGTGTGACGGGTAAATATGATCAAAACCGTCACGGCGCATAAGACGTCTCAGGCTTGCTATATACGCGCCCATGTCTCTCTGCTGACCGAACATGAATATATTTCCGTCCCTCTGTATCGGGTCGCCGCCTATCAGAGCGCGGTTTTGTCTGTCTAAGACCGTTATGCTTCCGGGCGTGTGACCGGGCAGGTGTATTATCTCAAGCTCCCTGCCGCCCAGATCTATTATATCGCCGTCAAACACCGGCATCATCCTGCCTTTGCCGTTTTGCACGTTGTAATAATACGCCGCCTCGGACGGGTGCATATAAAACGTATCAAACTGAAAATTACCGCCAACGTGATCTCTGTCCGCGTGCGTGTTGAGCAGCGTAAATGGCAGATTTGTATGAGCGGATACGAGCGCGCGGATGTCGAGCCCGGTCATCCCCGTGTCTATTACGAGCGCCTTTTCGTCCCCGGCAAGCAAAAATATCCGCACACCCTTGTCAAGCTCCGCCCAGGTGTTTTTATATAATTCTTTCATATTACGCTCCTGTTCCGAGAAGCTCTATGTCTTCCGCGTACGGCTTCATGCCTTCTATACATATTTCCGCCAGCTGCGCGACGTCCATACCGAGCATCTCCGCGCCGCGGATGATAAGCTCTCTGTCGCATTTCGCGGCGAATTTCTTGTCTTTGAACTTTTTCATAAAGCTCTTTACTTCAAGGTCGGTTATTCCAAGCGGACGCATACGCGCGCACGCCTGGATTATGCCCGTCAGCTCGTCCACGGCGAAAAGGCTTTTTTCAAGATCAGTCTCGGGCTTAACGTCGGAGCAGATGCCGTAGCCGTGGCTCATTATAGCGCGCACGTCGGCGGGATCGACGCCTTCCGCCAAAAGCTCCTTTTCGGTGTGCTGCAGATGCTCGTCCGGGAATTTTTCATAATCGTAATCGTGCAGATATCCTATCGCCATCCAGTGCTCGCGGTCCTGCCCGAAATGGTCCGCCATGGCGCCCATTGCGTACATAACGTTTTTTGCGTGTATTATCAGATGGTGCTCCGTCACCTGAGAATCGTTTAATTCTTTTGCTTTTTTCAGTGTAAGCATATACCGTGCCCTCCCGTATCGTTTAGCCTATTTTATCATAAACGTTTTTAATTGTCAATGCTTTTATTTGCCCGGACGGTTTTTTAAATTAATGCGCGCATATCTATTGACATATCGGGATTTTGGCTTTATAATTGTATATATAAAAGATCCCGGGAGACCGTTATGAGATTCGATAACAGTTATTTTGAAAAATACGGCATAGAGTTTTCCGCCGTCATACCGTTTGATAAGTGCGGTATTATAAACGAAAGACGGCTCGGCGTGCTGAAAAAACGTCTTACACCCGCGTCCGTCATAGTTTTTCTCGTTCCGTACTACGCGGGGGAGGAGAAGCGAAATATCTCAAAATACGCCGTATCAAAGGATTATCATCTGTTTATGAGGCAGTTTTTTGAGAATATTTGCCCAAAACTGCACGAAAAATACGGAGCGGAGTTCTGCGGCATGGCGGATTCCGCGCCGGTAAACGAGGTAAAAGCCGCCGCGTACGCCGGGCTCGGCATTCTCGGTGACAACGGCATGCTGATAAACGAAAAATACGGCAGCTATATCTTTATAGGAGCTTTGTATACTGACGCGGTCTTTGAATATGAAGACGATAAAACGTCGTACTGCATACACTGCGGAGCGTGCAGGGAAGCGTGCCCGATGAAAAACGGACGCGGCTGCCTGTCCGCCGTCACGCAGAAAAAAGGCGAGCTGACGGATGAAGAGCGCGAATATATCCTGCAGTACGGCTCCGCGTGGGGCTGCGATATATGCGCTGACGTCTGCCCGTTCTCGCAAAAAGCTGCGGTCACGCCAATAGAGTTTTTCTATGAAGACAGAACGCCGTATCTGACAATCGAAACGCTGCAGAATATGACGGATGAAGAATTTGCGCAGCGCGCTTACGCCTGGCGCGGCAAAGCCGTTATTGAACGCAATCTCAAACTGCTGCAGAACGAAAAAACAAAGGATGTATGAATATGGAACCGGTTGATATGAAAAAGTGGTTTGCCGAAGCGAAATTCGGAATGATGATACACTGGGGGCTTTACTCTCTGCTTGGCGGCGAATGGAGAGGACGCAGAATGGACAATTATATCGCGGAATGGGCGCAGCAGTATTTCCGCATACCGCTTTGCGAATACAAAAAACTCTGCCGCGCGTTCGATCCGGTCTTCTTTGACGCGGAGGAGTGGGTGCTGACGGCAAAGAGCGCGGGTATGAAATATATAGTATTCGTCTCAAAACACCACGACGGATTCGCCATGTTCAAGTCCTCTGTCTCCGATTATAACGTGGTGGACGCTACGCCGTTCGGCCGCGACGTCGTCGCGGAGCTTGCCGAAGCGTGCAGAAAGCACGGCTTGAAGCTCGGATTGTATTATTCGCAGGATCTTGACTGGGAGCATCCGCACGGCGGCGGCTATACGCTCGGAAAGGTCTGGTGCGATAACGCCGCGTATCTCACGAACAACTGGGACTATCCGGATGCGTCGAAAAAAGATTATTCTATCTGTTTTGAGGAAAAAATAAAGCCGCAGGTCAAAGAGATACTGACAAATTACGGCGATCTGTGCCTTATCTGGTTCGACGTCCCGGTGACACTGACGCCGGAGCAGAGCGACGAGCTGTATAACATGGTAAAATTCTATCAACCGGAGTGCCTTGTGAATTCACGTATAGGAAACGGACGCGGAGACTACGAATCGGCGGAAGACAATTTCATACCGGACGAACACAGCGCAGGCAGGCTGTACGAATCGCCGTGCACGATGAACGGCTCGTGGGGCTTCAAATACTATGACTGCAGCTGGAAACCGGCGGAAGAGATCCTGCGGCAGAAAAACAAACTGAACGGAATGGGCTGCAATTATCTGTTGAACGTAGGTCCCGATCATCTCGGCAGGATCCCCGCGCCGTGTGTGGATATACTTCGCAGAGTGGGAGAGGGGAAGAATTAAGAATTAAGAATTCAGAATTCAGAATGTAGGGGGCGGCGCCTCGACGACCCGCTTGCAGGGGCGACCGTTGGTCGTCCGAAAAAAATGTAGGGGCGACCATTGGTCGTCCGTTTTTAAATCAAACAAATCAATGTAGGGGCGACCATTGGTCGTCCGTTGTAGGGGAGGGGTTTCCCCTCCCGAGTGAAGAGTGAATAGTGAATAGTGAATAGGTAAGGTGTCCCTACGCGACGAATTATGGTGGGTCCCCACCCCTCACGGCGCTGCGCGCCACCCCCCATACCCCCCTGTCCCCTCCCATCATTCTTCGAATGAGGGGGCGCGGCGGGCGATCGGTGATCGCCCCTACAACGGTTCCCGTACAAAGGGAGGCAAAGGATAAACGGGCATGGCGCGGCGGCGCGATCCGCGCCGTAACGATTTGATAAATGAATATAAAAATATACCCGGCGCGGATAGAAATATTTTTCCGCGTCGGGTCGTATTTTATTGTTTTTTTGCGAGCCCGGAAAAATATTTCAGGCTTCGCGGCAGGCGAAGCGCGCCGCCGCGGGGCAGATCAGGTTCGCTTACTTGTTTTTACCCCGTCTTTTTTCGCTCTTTTTTCTGTGCCAGATGAACGAGCCCACGGCTATCGCCGCCGCCAGCACGACCGCCGCCGCGGTGAGAAGGAAAGGCTTCAAATTTCCGGTCTTCTTTTCTTCTTCGGTCTGCTTTTCCGTTTCGCTTTCTTCGGGCGCTGTCTCGGTCTGTTTTTCGGTCTCGGTGATCTCTTCCGTCACGGTCTCTTCCTGCGTTTCTTCGGGCGTTGATTCAGCTTTGTTTTTAAAAAGCTTTATCTGTTCTTTTAAGATATCGTAGTAAAGCGTTCCGGACTCGATCGTCGGCTCTAAGTCCTTGTTGATCTCCGGCGTCGGCTGTTCGCCCTTTGAGTATTCGTTCCACGTCGGGCACAAAACTATCTGCGGACCGAAAGCCTTGGCTCTCGCCCACATTTTAAGAAACGTATCGCCGTAGTTACGAAGTCCCGGTTCTATATAATTGCGGTCGCCGGGGCTGTCCTGCGATCTCCACGCGGATTGCACCGTCATACATTCCACGACGTCGCCGTTTACGGCGTAGCACTGCTGTCCGCGCTCCTCCCAGCTCCATATAGGCTGAGTTGCGGCGCGCGTTTTGTTGTTATACATACTCTGCTGACCGATATATCCGGTAAGGAACCTTACCGTGAACCTGTCGTCGTTCCAGAGCTTTGCAAGTCTTGACTGCGCCAGGGCCGGCGTGCCGAGATATACGACGAGCAGAGGCTTGCCGAGATACGTCTGATACAGATCTTTATATTCTTCTTTTTCTATATATTCGCGGTAGACCTGGTCAGCTTTTTTCTGTAGTCTGCCGTCTTTTATCGCGCTTTCGTCGTTCGGGCAGCCGATGAATACGGCTATTTTCGGTGTGTGCTCGAGTTTGGACCACGATTCAAACATCTGGGTCGTGCCCATTTCTATCGTCTCAAAGTCGTTTCTTGCACGTCCGCCGCGGTAGTCCTTTTTGTTGTAGAAATCGTAGTCAACGTTGTTTGACCAGTCCACGAGAACGAAATCCACGTCCGCGTCGTACAACAGCTCCGCGTGAGCTTTCAGCGTTTCCGGGCTGTCAAGCGAGGTGTATTTTCCGAGAAGCGGCGTTTCCCAGCTGTTTGTGAAACGCGATGTCTTATACATCCACGTTGAATACGCCACGCCGACGAGCCTGTCCTCGTACGGTGCCGGTTTGTATTTATCCGGCAGAGCGCCGGCAAATTCCGAATAATCGCGGTTCTCGGAGCCGTAAACGACGTCCTCGTACAGCGAAAAACGCTCCGCGTATTTTTTCATCACGTCGTCGCTCAGATCATCTGCGGTCTTGCCGTAAACGGTTACGCCCGTTTCGGTATCCGTTCTTTTTACGCTGTTTTCTTTCAGTTTTTCTATGTCAAAGTTATAGTATTTTGTAAAAACGGAATAATCCGGCTCGCCGTTTTCTTCAAACGGTCCCTGAAGATCGAATTTCGCAAGCCCGTAAAACGCGTAATTCGCGCCGGTCTTATATGCTATAAGATTCATTGCCGATAGCTCCTTGTATGTGAATTCAACTTCTTCGTCCTCCGAGTTGACCTTCAGCGTGAACTGCGCGTTCACGAGCTGCTCCTCCGTGCCGTCCTCGTATTTCACCTTTATCGCGACGTTGTATTCGCCGGCTTTGAGCCCGTCAATGCCGAGAAGCTCGCACGCGTCGTCGTCCTTGCCTATGCCGGCGTGGATTCCGAGCTCAGGATCGATCCCCAGCGCGTTTGCAACGTCTTTTCTGTCGCGGTAGTTGTCCGCGCATTTATATTCTTTGCCGTTTACCGTATAAACGGCTTCTTTAAGTCTGCTGCCGGTCGCCTTGTTCACGGCCCAGCCGAGGATATACAGATGGTCTCCCTCGTTTATTTCAACGTAAGAACCCATTACGTTTTTGCCGTTCACTTTATTGTCGTTTAACAAAAGCCTGTCAAAGCTCGTGTCCGCCGCGGCGGATACGCATAAAACGGCGACGAAGAGCAGCGCTATGAATACGGAAGTTATTTTTTTCATAATCATACCCGTCAGTCTCTGTTGAAAGGACTGTCCTCGTCCTCACAGAATTCAAGTATATCTCCGGGCTGGCATTTAAGCTCCCGGCAGATGGCTTCAAGTGTGGAAAAACGTATCGCTTTCGCCTTGTTCGTTTTTAGAATAGAGAGATTCGCCTGCGTTATGCCTATCCTCTGCGCAAGTTCGCCGGAGGACATTTTTCTTTTTGCAAGCATTACGTCAACGTTTACAACTATCATATAGCCACCTCACACCGTAAGGTCGTTTTCTTCTTTGATATCCACCGCTTCGTTGAGCAGGTTTTTCGACACGCGGACGATAAGCCCGATGAATGCCGCGGCAAACGATATTACAAAAGAAAACGTCACGAAGAAACCGAGAGCGAAAAACGCCGCGCAGACAGCAAAGCAGCACCAGCTTATATATCTTGCGTATTTCACGTTCGCGCGGTCAAAAACCACGTTTTTTCTGATGTTGAAAAGCAGACGGAGCAAAAGATACGAGATCAGAAGCGAAAACGCACCGCAGATATACAGGCAGATATAAAGCGCGATCTTTCTGCCGATATCAGTCAGATACGCGTCACCCATATAAATTTTTATAAGAAACGGAAGCAGAACGCATCCCGCTATAACGAGCGCCGCGAATATGAACGTCGCTATTATAGACACTATGCTTGATTTATACTTATCGTACATGGTTTTACCCGTCCTTTCGTTACGATCTGTTTTTCGCCGCTTCAAGATCGGAAACGTACATCTCCGTCGTTTTGCTGCTCGCGGCTATAAGATCGAGTATCGCTTTTATGGTTTTGTCCATCTGTGTGTTCTCACGGTAATCCGCCGGCGCTATATGTCCGGCCCTGCCCTGGATTATAAGTCTGTCCGCCTCTCCGCCTTCAAGCTGATACGCCGCCACGCTGTGACCGCCGCCGGTCTTCACCAGCTTCATGCACGGCACGTCCGTCAGCCCGTCGCCTATGTATATCATATTCGGAAACGGTATGCGTTTCTGCTCCTCCGGCGTTGATTCGTTCAACCGCCTGGAATCCGTGACGTCTAAAACGTCTTTGTTTATTCTGTATATGAACTGAGTTTTTGAGGTGTAATTGACCGCCATCGCCGGCCAGGTCGCCTCTCCGTTTTCGTCGTAGTAGAATTCCGCCGCGTATATGCGTTTGAATTCGTTTGCTAT
>JAEEGW010000244.1 GCA_016280525.1 Clostridiales bacterium | reverse complement strand
TTTTCGCAGTTTTCGGACGAAAGAACGGTGCAGGTGGAATAGACCATTATCCCGCCTTTTTTCAGATACGTTGACGCGGCCTGAAGAATGGATCTCTGCGTTGATATAAGCCTTTCCGTGTCCGTTATCTCTTTGTATCTCATATCCGGCTTCTGACCTAAAACGCCTAAGCCGGAACACGGCACATCGCATATAACGCGGTCGCATACTCCGCAAAGCTCCGTCAGAGGCTCGCGCCCGTCGTGCTCGGCGGTTTTAATGATATTTATACCGAGTTTTTCCGCGGTTTTGTCTATGAGTTTTAATTTGTTTTTATGTATGTCGTATGCGTAAATTTTGCCGCTGTTTTTCATCTGTATCGCGGCGGAAACCGTCTTTCCGCCAGGTGCGGCGCATACGTCCGCGACGGTCATGCCGGGCTGTGCGTCAAGCGCGGCGGTCGCCGCCTGGCTTGCGCCGTCTTCAACGTAGGCGAGATCGCCTATAGGTTCAAACAGCTTTTCCGTATCCGCAAAGCAGGTGAGCTTCAGCCCGAAATCGCTTTGAGGTATCGGCTCCGACGTTATGCCGTTTTCTTCAAGGAGTTTTTTTAGCTCGGAAACGGTCGTTTTCAGCGTATTTACGCGCAGAGTTATATATCTGTTTTTGAAAGTTGCCGAAAGCATTTTTTCAGCTTCTTCAAAGCCGAGTTCGTTTATAAGCAGCTCGCATATTTGCTCCGAAACGGAATAATTTACCGATAAATATCCCGCGTTTTCTTCGCGTTTTATCTGCGGCGCGCCGTCCTTTGCGATCCGGCGAAGCACGGCGTTGACGAAGCCCGCGGCGGAGTTACGCTCGTATTTTTTGGCAAGCTCCGCGGCCTCGTTCACGACCGAATAATCCGGCACGCGGTCAAGATACAAAAGTTGATAAACGGATATGCGCAATATATTTTTCATCTCATACGTCATATCGTCAATCTTTTTATCCGATACCGATGAAATAACGTGATCGAGCGTTATGCGGCGCTCAAGCACGCCGTAAAACAGCTTTGTGTAAAGCGCTTTTTCCGCGTCTTTCAAACCGAATTTTTTTATAGCCGCGTCCGCTTCAAGACTGCCGTATTTGCCCTGTCTTTCAAGCCTGCAAAGCGACAGGACGGCAAGCTCACGCGCGGTATATCTTCTTTTTTCTTCCATTATCTTCTCTTGATGCGGGTAATGTAATATAACAGCTGAACTGTTGACATCGCGAGCGAGCCGACGTACGTCATCGCCGCGGCGGTCAGCACTTTTTTGACGCTTTTGAGTTCCTCTTCTTCAAGCATACCGGATTCGGAGAGTACCGCCACCGCTCTTTTGCTTGCGTTGAATTCAACTGGCAGCGTTATGAGCTGGAACGCGACGACGAGCATAAAGCAAACGATACCCGCTATCGCAAGCGGCTCAAACGATAAGATCCAGCCTAAAAATATAAGCGGTACAGCCAGGCGCGAGCCGATATTGCATACTTTGACGGACGCCTGACGAAGTCTTGCGGGGCCGTACTCCTGCGCGTACTGTATGGCGTGTCCCGCCTCGTGCGCGGCTATGCCTACGGCCGTTACGCTTGAAACGGAATAGACCTGATCCGACAGATATATCATGGAAGACGACGGGTCGTAATTGTCCGTAAGATCGCCTTTTACCTGCCCGATATTGACGCCGGCGACGCCCGCTCTTCTTAAAAC
Organism: Clostridiales bacterium; assembly: GCA_016280525.1. Lineage (GTDB taxonomy): Bacteria > Bacillota > Clostridia > Oscillospirales > CAG-272 > UBA1248. Next base: position 2,688 of record JAEEGW010000244.1, on the reverse strand, counting down.
GAGCTCCGCCGCCGCGGCTCCGCACATTTTCGTTTTGACGTTTGAATATTTGGATACCGTCGTTTTAAGCGCTATCTGAATTATAAGCACCAGCAGATACGCCGGCAGCATATACAGCAAATACTCTAACCAGTACATTATTCTTTACTTAAAATATCTCCTTCGCTTATCTGCCTGCCTCTTATATAATCCGCGCTCTTCATCTTCTGCTTTCCTTCCGGTATCAGCTCTTTTACGTCAAGCGCGCCCTCTCCGCAGGCAACTATAAGACTGTTGTTCTTTGCGTCGGCAGCAATTACCGTTCCCGGCTCTCCTTCGCCTTCGCACACTTCGGTTTTTGCTATTCTTAAACCTTTTCTGCCTTTTTGTGAATTCTGATAACAGCCGCAGACGAGGAGCGGATAAACTCCGCGTATAAGATCGTGAAGCTGCTTTGCGGGTCTGTTAAAATCGAGCATAAGCTCGGATTTTTCTATTTTGGGCGAATACGTCGCTTTGTCTTCGTCCTGCTTTTCGTATTTTGCCGTGCCGTCAAAAATGTCAGGGATAGTGTCAAGCCAAAGATCTGATCCGATTTGTCCCATAACTTCAAACAGCTGCCCGCAGTTCATGTCGTCCGGCACTTCTGTTTCGGTTTTTGCTATCATGTCTCCGGTATCGCAGCCGACGTCCATACGCATTATCGTGACGCCGGTCTTCACCTCACCGTTAATTATACATCTCTGCACCGGCGCCGCGCCTCTGTAAGCGGGCAGAAGCGAGCCGTGGACGTTTATGCAGCCGTACCGCGGTATCTGCAAAAGCGACTCCGGAAAAATTTTGCCGTACGCCGCTACGACTATCATATCCGGCGCCGCGGCGCGTATTTCTTCAATGACCGTTTCGTCTCGCAAAGTTCTCGGCTGAAATACGGGAATATTATGAGCCTCCGCGTATTCTTTTACAGGCGGGGACTGCATTTTGTTGCCTCTGCCTTTCGGCTTGTCCGTCTGCGTGTAGACGGATATGACGTTATAATTATGTGTTACAAGCCCGTCAAGTATGCTCACGGCAAACTCAGGCGTGCCGAAAAATATAATTTTTTTATCAGTCATTTTCAATTTCATCTTTTGTAAGCATCCTCACGGCTTTATCGTAAAAGATTATGCCGTCAAGATGATCCGTCTCGTGGCACAGAGCGCGCGCCAGAAGTCCCTCGCCCTCCACGGTGAAGGTATTGGCGTGTCTGTCCATAGCTTTGACTTTGACTTTTGCCGGGCGCTTGGTGATGCCCCATCTTTCCGGCACGGAAAGACAGCCTTCCACCTCTTCCTGCTCGCCGCTCTGCTCTATCACTTCCGGGTTTATAAGCTCTATAAGCTCTCCCGGCTCGCATTCGACTATCGCGATGCGGCGCAGAACGCCCACCTGCGGCGCGGCAAGACCCACGCCGTTTGCTTTATGAAGCGTATCCTTCATATCGTCAAGCAGTCTTATTATCCTCGGCGTTATCTCAGTCACCGGACGGCTCGTTTTACGGAGAAGCTCGTCTCCGTCTTTGATTATATTCAAAACAGCCATTTGATCGCTCCTACATCTGATTTGGATTTATATCTACGGATATATTTATATGTCTCGGGTATTTTTTCATAAACGCTTTTATTATTTCCGCTGTAAGCTGTCTTTGACGCGCTCCCATGCGTGCTTTACACAAAAGCTGCATGCGGCAGATGCCGTTTAATCTGTATATCTGCATCTCGCACGGACCGTATATAAGCATTTTTACGTCGCTGTACGTTTTTGCAAGTCTGCCTTCTATTGCTTTTCGCAGTTCCGCCGAGGCGCGGTGAAGCAGCTCCTCATCGTCCGACTGCAAAGAAAACAGCAGTATATCGCAGAACGGCGGGAACAAAAGCATTTCCCGCATTTTTATTTCCGACTCAAAAAACTTGTCGTAATCCTGTTTTTTGGAAAGTTCTATTATCTCGTGCTCCGGGTTGAACGTCTGTATAACGGCTCTGCCCGGCTTTCTGCCTCTGCCGGCGCGGCCTATGACCTGCGTCAGAAGCGAAAACGATCTTTCATGCGCGTGGTAGTCGTCTAAATACAGCGCGTTGTCCGTCATTACGACGCCCACGAGCGTGACGTCCGGGAAATCGTGCCCCTTAGTCACCATCTGGGTACCGACTAAAATATCAGCTTTGTGGTCTCTGAAATCAGAAAGTATCCTGTCGTAAGCGTGCTTTTCCGTCGTGGTGTCCGCGTCAAGACGCAGAACGTTTGCGCCGGGGACTGCCGCCGCTATCTGCTCGTCTATGCGCTGCGTGCCGTAGCCTATCCTGCCTATATGCTCCGAGCCGCAGTCCGGGCATTTTTCCGGTTCGGGCGCGGAATATCCGCAGTAATGACACATCAGCCGTCCTTTCTCTGCGCCTCTGACCTTGTGATAGGTAAGCGAAACGTCGCAGTTCGGGCACATTATGACTTTGCCGCACATTTTGCACGAAACGTAATGACTGTATCCGCGGCGGTTTAAAAACAATATGCTCTGCTCGCCTTTTCTGTACGTTTCGTTTAACAGACTGCACAGCTGCGTGCCGACCGGATCGGTTACGCCCTGCGCGTAATCTTCTCTTAGATCTGCGGTTATGACTTCCGGCAGCTTTGCGTCGCCGTAGCGTGAGTTCAACCGCACGAGATTGTATTTTC
>JAEEGW010000243.1 GCA_016280525.1 Clostridiales bacterium | reverse complement strand
CCTATGACCAGTCCGGAGGTGATCAGCGCCTTTTCTTTATCCGTCAGTCCTTCGTAATTGTCCGCAACAAGCTCGCCGGCGTCAACGCTGACAGGAGCATCCTCTTCTCCGGTCGCAAAAACAATGATCTTTGCCGGTGACAATGCGAATATGAGCGCAAGCAGCAATGCAAGCGGTTTTTTTAATAATGCTGTTTTAACTCTCATATTTTCACCCCACTGTTTGATAATCTTAGTTTGATAGTCAGCCGTTTTCCCTTCCCGGCAAAACAAGCGTGCCGGATCGCGTGTTGATTGAACGGCAAAAGGAAGGCGCAATGCGCCCTTTCTGAATAATTATAAACTAAAATAACGCGTTTGTCAAGTTAATTTTTATATATTTTATTATTTATATAGTATTTATGTGTGATTATATAAAATCGTTTTCTTATTTATAAAGTTTTTTATATTATTTATGTAATTTTCTCTTATACTGTTGACAAACGTATACAAAATATAGATTATTTTCCTTTTTTTCCTGTTTTTGACAGATATTTTGCGGACAAAAAAGTATAAACCTCCGCTGCGTTTTATTCATCCGCTGCGGAGGTTTATACATTATGCGTGATCGTTATTTACGGTTTGAGTCAATTATTATTTTCGCCTCTTACCGCTTTTGTTGACGGATCTTAGATTTCAAAGAATTGAGTCTCGTTTTCTCCGGTGCCGCATCCTATGGGCGAATCGCAAATCACGTCTTTGTTTTCGATCTTTACTATTTTAACCTCGGGTTCTGAAAATACCTTTTTCATAAGATCATTCTCCTTTCTTACATCAGTATTTTAATCAGATAAGATATATATTTAACTTATTGGATTACGGGTTGGGGTTGGCGATTTTGTACTTGAAGTATGCGTCTGCCGCAAGGTAGTAGTTGTACAGAGCTTTGCAGACTGCCGCTTCCCGTTCGTTGTTGCGGTTCAGGTACACATAGCTCAAAGGTGAATACTTAAGAGTGCACTCGTCACCGTCTGTGGTGTGCAGATAGATCGTGTAGAACTTGTTAAGTTCTTTTGCCGCGATGCCTTTGACCGTGATCCTGTCCATAATGCCTTCAAGATTCTCAACTTTATCCGAATAGTCAGCGCCGTCTACCGTTATGGTATCGTACGTCAGGCTGTTGGAGAAGTAGAAGTTGAGCTCTGTTCTGTATTCCAGATTCAGCGAAGCGCCTATGCGGATATTGCCCGTGCTGGTCTTTTCCGGTGCGTAAGTATCGTCTATTTCCACCGCCTCGCCGTCTATGTAATACTCGCCGTCGTTGTAGTACTCGCCTCTGTTAGCCAGATCGTCCGTCTTGTAGTCGAATCTGTTCTGCGCGTCGGCGCCGTAGTTAAGAACGTAATGGCAAAGTTCAACGAGTTCGTCCGGGCTTCCGGGCATGCTGATGGCCAGTTCGCAGTACATCCTTACGGATATGTCGTTTTCCTTAATTACCTTGTCTTTGTAGTAGATCTTGGCGTTTACAACGTCGATCATTTCCTTCGCCGCACATTTTGCTATAACGGTCATGTTTTCAGGACCCTTATCATGCGTGTTGTCTTCGGTAAGGATCGCCTCGGACGTTGTGCCGTCTTCGTAAGTGAATACGACCTTGCAGTCAGCCGGATCAGCTCCGGTCAGCATGTAGACGTAGTAGTTGATGAGTATCTCGTCCTGAAGCTCGAGCGACAGACCGGCTTTGACCGATACGCCCTCAAGTCTGTAAACGTATTTATCAGCTTCCACGCTCTCGGTCACGAAGTAACCGTCAAGTCCGGATGCTACGTCGTCCGGGATCGGCATATCTGCGGTGAGCTCTGCGTCTTCGGCGACAAGATTGATCTTGTTTCCGTCAAAGTCGATGAACTCCGTGCCAATCAGCTCTACCTTGCATTCAAGGTCAACGTCTTCTGCAAGAGTTACGTTGCCTAAGACTTCGATCGTGCTTCCTTCGTCCGCTATATCGAACGCGGCTACGAGATCGTCGCCCTGGTACGTTACTTCACCGTTTGCGTTTGTTACTATGATAAGTGCTTTGAACAGTTTGACTGTTACGGTTCCTTCGGTCAGGGTTCCGATGATCTGTACGCCGTAGCGGTCGTAAACTTCGCCCTGCTTGGTGTACGTGCGTGAACCGCTGTCGCGGTACGTGCCGTATTCATCGGTCTCAAACGTGCCGAGGGTCGTGTCGCTGCCGTTCAGGATGCCGCCCTTGACTATAGCCTTCGTTACGCCGACGATCGCTTTTCTGTAGGAATTATACAGTTCGGTTACGTCATCCGCTACGACGCTGTCAAGTCCGGTGTCCGCAAGCATTTCCGTAAATGCTTTTCTGTTGCCGAAGTTCTCTAAGAATTCGTTGGTAGATACGTCTTCTATCGCTGCTTTGAGATCGGACAGCGAGCCGGTCTCGTAATACGTGTTGACAGCTTCTATAAGAGCGTCTCTCTTTGCTCCGGTAAGACCGTCCGCAAGGATTACGCCTATCGCTATCGCGAAGTTGGGATCCTCGGACATATCTATCGTTACGTCAAAGTTTGCGTTGCCTGTTACGATCAGGTCTTTGGTCACGGGCGTGTAATCAAGCGATTCAAGCTCTACGTCCGCGTCCGCGGTCACTATCTCGCCGAGTTTGAGGAACAGATCGGCTACGCCGCCGTCATCGTCAACGTATACGGATATATCACGCTGATTGATCATGTCGCTGTTCGCGAAGATATTGGCGGACAGATAATCGCCGTCTTCTACGTGGATCGGTTCGAACCACCAGTCGTTCGTCTCGGACTCATAGGTCGCGATAGGCTGATTGTTCTGGATGTTGGTGCCTACCGTCGTGAAGTCGAGCATCTTGTCGAGCAGATCGTTTGCAAGATCGGTTACGCCCGCGCAGTCGATGCAGTCTATGATCTCGTTGAGAGATTCAGCGTCTCTGGACTTCAGGACTTTGAGAACGTCTTCAACGTATGCGTAGTAAATGTTGTTTCCGCCGACTGTGAGAGCGGCTGCCGTGTAGTAATTTACGCCGAGATCCGCCGCGAGTTCTATCGCTATCGCTTCAAACGTCGTGCGGGTCGATTCTTCAACAACGTCAACGGACGGGGTGAGATGGATCTCAAGGTTGCCGTCTTCATCTTCAACGATGTAGTAGTAACCGTTGCGTACTACGTTGTTTTCAAAAATGTATCCTTCTTTTATCATGGAGGAAACGTCGCTTGTGTACGTACCCGCCGTGATAACAGCGTGGCCGGTCACGTTTCCTTCAACGCCTGCGCCGCTTTCAGTCGAAAGCTTGCTGTCAAGGATTATCGTCCTTGCGCCGCAGTTAAGATCACCGTAGATCGTGTGTCCGTTAAGGTCGAGCACCAGTTTTTTGTCTATATCAAGGTCGCCTTCATATTCATCAAGAAGGATGATGATCGTGTTGTCGTGTGCGGACTCTATGGATGCAGCGAGGTCACGCGTGTAAACGAGCTTGCGGTTGCCGGCTGCATCCTTGTCTATCACTATTGCCTGATATCCGTCAGCGTTGTTCTCAATAGTGATGTTCACTATGCCTTCAAGAGGCGTGTAGCTGCCGTCCTTGGATTCTTTGATGAGGTTCTGGTACGTTTCCTGAACGTTGAATACGTCAAAGAACGCGCCGAAATCGTATTTTGCGTTGGACTTGTACGTATTTGAAGTGAATTCTTCGTCTTCAAACATCGTGTTGTTGAGCAGATGTTTTGCAACTCTTCTGGCCTTGTCGTAATACTTGCTTAAGTATGATACGTCAAGATCGTAGTCGACCATTTCCGCCGTATTTTCATACGTG
>JAEEGW010000035.1 GCA_016280525.1 Clostridiales bacterium | reverse complement strand
GACTCCGCCGACTGGGTTGTGAAGGGATGCGCGGAAAGTGGTCTCGGTGGGAGAAGGTGGCACGCGTATGCGTGACGTATGAGGCCGGGGATAGTAGAGCATGGGGCTTATTATCCTCAACATTCGAGCCTCATCCACCATACCGTGAACCCCCAAAAACTCGTTCCTCGTTTTCGGGGAACCCCGGATTGGTCCCCCTTCCCCCACAGGGGAAGGCAAATGTGCAAAAAACGAGCTGTTTAGCTGCCTCGATTTTTTGTCGAGGTTTTTAAACAGCCCCTTTATTCATTTTTTGCTGTCAATCAACCGACAGCGGATGATCCTTGAAATACTGCGACGAGGTCGCTATATCGAACAGTTCCTCTGGTGTAATCAATTCTTCTTCCGTGCACAGATGTTGGTATTGATAACAGATCTCCCAACCGTCCGCGTTAAACGTCAGTGAATACACTGTTCCCTTAACCTTATCCACTCCCAAATAATATCTTCCGCTTTGGTTTATATCTGAAACGGATATTTCATCAGCCGAAGGACGAGTTACAGAAGCTTTATGATACATATAAACGTTCAAAGAATTTTCACCGTTGCTGCCTTCAACTGTGCTGAAATACATATAAGTTTTTTCAGTTTGTTTATAGTACGCGCCGTCAGCTTGCAGATATTCGCCCGGTATCCATCTTTCTGCCCAATTATATACAAGTTCATCCGGTATATAAGAAGGCAAAAAGTCTTTATACGGTTCCGTCTGATACAGTTCTTCTATCGTCGGATGATCTACAAGGATGTTCTCTCCGTGATTCGTATATCTTTTTACCTCCGCGCTTTCCGCCGCTTCCGTTTCTTTCTCAACTTCAGCTTCAGTTATAACCTCGCTTCCCGCAGCGGCGTTGTTTTTGTCGTCAGGCACAGGTTTAGGACCGGATACCGCCTGCAATATAAACGAAGCGACTATGAACGAGCATATGATGGCGGCAATGCCCGCGCCTTTAAGAACATTTTGAAAAACGACCTTTTTCCTGTTAAAATTTGTGTACTCGTACGCGTCGGCGGCTTTATCCTCGCTTATACCGCTCAACGCGTCGTATAATATCTCTTTTCTCTTCATTTTAATAACCCTCCGTATCAAGCAGTTTTTTAAGTTTTTCTTTGCTTCTTTTGACGGACATTTTTACGGCTGACAGACCCAGGCCGTACTTTTCCGCTATCTGTTTATACTCCATGTTATAGTAGAAGCGGCTGATGAAAATGCGCCGGTTTTCAGTATCGAGCATAGATAAAAACTTATCTATCAGCTCCGCAAGACGCCTCTCTTCGATCTGACCCTCCACGTCGCCGCCGGAAATACAGTCGCCGAGCTCGTCAATGCAGACGGTCACCGCGCTGCGTTTCTTTTGCTTTTTCGCCCGGTAAACGTGAAGCGCTCTGTTGCGCGCCGTTTTGTAAACGTACCCGGGGAAATTTACGGGAGCATCCGGCGGGATATTGTTCCAGACGGTTAAAAGCGTATCGGACAGTACCTCCTCCGCGTCCTGACGGTTTTTTAAAATGTTGAAAGCAATATCCATGATACCGGCGCCGTAAAGCTGCTTTACGTACGACAGCGCCGCTTCATCACGTTTATTAAGCAAATCAACAATGTTTTTACCGTCCATATCTTTTCCCCTTTGTGTCCGTCATAACTGCTATTCCCTTTTTACTATGATAAGTCACATACTCTTACGAAAAAAAGAGAAAAATTAAGTTTTTTTGTTAAAAAAACAGACCGCATAAGGCGGTCTGCTAATGTTTTGCCAAACTCCCTCAGTCGCCTTACGGCGCCAGCTCCCTCGGAGAGGGAGCCGACCTGCCTCCCTCTTTGAGGGAGGTGTCACGGCTCTGCCGTGACGGAAGGAGTTCAAACACTTTGTCTGCAAGTTGAGACCGAGCATAGCGGTCTTTGAGTGAAGACAAACTCCCTCAGTCAGCCGGGGATGAACCCGGCTGACAGCTCCCCCGAAGGAGGAGCCTTGATTTGCCTCCCTCACTGAGGGAGGTGTCACGGCTCTGCCGTGACGGAAGGAGTTTTTTTATTTTACGGCATATCGTACTGTTCCACGGGCATATAGTTTTCCACTTCTACTCCCATGCGGAGGATCGCGGGAACGATACCGTTTTCATAACTGAGCGCGGGCGTTTCAGCTCCGTAGACATACGCGCTTTCAAGCTCAAGCACGGACGCTTTTTCAAGCGTTATCCACATTCCGTCGCGCTGTGCAACGATGGTCTGTCTTCCCGTTGTGTACGGCAGAGCGTCCCATACGCCGCTTTCTACTTCAAATCCCAGTGCGGTGAACGTCTGCGCGAATTCCTCAAAGCTGGAATCTATATTTATTCCGCATATTGAAACCGAATCATCGCCGCAGATATCAACGTGTATAACGTACTGCTCTTCTCCGTCGTATTCCGGATATCCCGATACGTAATATCTTACGTACGGACCTTTGTACCACACGGGATCGCCCGACGTGTTTTCCGGATCTACGGAATATACGGGTTCCGGATCGTACGCTTCGTCAAAATATATCTTCTGTACGCGGAGCATCGGAGTCCTCCACGTCTGATATACGTTCATGTCAAAGCTGTCAAGCAGTTTGAACTGCGTTTTTGTCGTGCCCTCGTGCCCGTATACGATACTGAGCGCCTCCGCCAGTCTTTGCTCCGGGTCGACCTCTATGCTTTCGGCTTCGGTCGTGAGTTCCTCCGTATCATCCTCCGTCTGCATGGCTTCCGTCATTTCTTTTGTGCCGGACGACGCGGCGATATTGTTGTCAGACCGCTTTGATATGCCCTGCAAAACGAGTGACAGAGCCACGAATCCGCAGACTACGGCAACGCAAGCGACGGCTTCCAGAATGTTGCGCAGCCTGTAGTTTTTCTCTCTTGTCGTGTTCGACTCAAGCGCGTCTTTTATTATACTGTCGTCTATTTTGCCCATGGCGTTATATAGCTTTTTATTGCTCATTGTAATATCCCTCCTTTTCTAACGTTTTTTTGAGTTTTTCTCTGCTCCTGTGAAGCGACATTTTTACGCGGCTCTGCGTATAACCGTACTTTTTTGCTATTTCCTTATATTCAAGATTCGCAAAATAGCGGCATACGAACATCCTGCGGTCCGCTTCGCCCAAGGTCTTTAAAAATCTGTTCAGTATACCCGTGAGCTCGCGTTCCTCGTACTGCTCGTCCACAAAGTCCGGGCTGATGCATTCGTCAAGCTCGGTCATGGCGGACGCTTCCGCGTTCACGCGGCGTTTATCCGTCTTTTCCGCGTTGTATCGGAGCAGAGCCATATTGCGCACGGTCTTATACAGATACGCGCAGAATACTGCGGGACGGTCCGGCGGTATGTTGTTCCATAAAGATAAATACGCGTCGGATACGACTTCTTCCGCATCCTGCCTGTTTTTCAGTATGCCGTACGCTATGGAGCTGCATTTTGCGCCGTATTTGTACTGCGTTTCTTTAATTGCGTCCTCGTTACGGTCAAAAAACAGTTTTATGATCCCGGTATCATCCATTTTTGTCTCCCCACTTCCGGATAACTTTCGTTATCGTCTTTAAAAGCGCTTTCATTATTGTAATATGTTTTTTTGCCGGATAAGTCACGCCGGTTTTTATTTTTTGTAATTTTTTTGCAAATCAAAAGACCGCACGGGGCGGTCTTTGAATGAAGACAAACTCCCTCAGTCAGCCGGGGATGAACCCGGCTGACGGCTCCCCCGAAGGAGGAGCCTTGATTTGCCTCCCTCACTGAGGGAGGTGTCACGGCTCTGCCGTGACGGAAGGAGTTTAAACACTTTGTCTGCAAGTTGAGACCGCGCATAGCGGTCTTTTCAGTTTTTATTCTGTCAGAAGATGATCACTCCGCGTGTTATAGTCTGCATTGTAAAATACAGTTTTGACGGTACCGTTTCTCCGTTATTTTCGTACTGTTTAACCAGTCTGACGGTCAGTCCGCCCTCGCAGGCGCTTGCGGTAATATTGACGCCCGCTCTTGTCACTTCAAATCCGAGCGACGTGAAGACTTCTTCAAATTCGTCAAATGAAGATTCCGAGCTTATCCCGCAGATCTTAAGCTCTTCTCCGCGCATCATTATATTCGTCAAAGTGCTCTTATTGTTTCCGTAAAGCTCGTACTCCAACGGATATGATCTGTATTGATAGCCTATAAACGCCGTCTGCAGCGTAAAGAGTTTACTGTACATCAAACCGTATTTATCGTATGTATAATCGACCTCTTCCACACCGAGCTCCGTTAAGCGGTCATGCGCTTCCTCGTTTCCTTTTTGATCCGCCGTATCGCCTACTCGGTGCGTCGTTTCCGTAGTCTCCGGGTGGCTGTATATTATGTCAAGATATTTTGCGATCTGCGCCTGATCGTATCTGAAATCAAATTTTATTCCCGTGGCTTGCTCAAATTCCGCCAAAGGAACGGCGTTTGAGCAAACGTTTTCTACCGTAAGCTCATCAAACGCGGCGCCGCCCGTGGATTCTCTGTAGATCAGCGAGCAGTATATCTCTCCGTCCGGCATTTCTTTATAGTAAAACACGGCTCTGTATCTTGCGGATACGCGTACGTATTCAACGACGTCGTCGCTGCGGATATAATCTTGCAAAAGCTCCTCCGTACCGTGAACTATATAATCCCACTGCACGTAAGGCAAGCTTTCATTATATTTGTCAGGATCACGATCCGATATTATTGCGCTCTCAATACTTGAATAATAATGATTATACGGCCTTTTTCTTATTATATCAAGCACGGTATCAAGTTCAATTACTTTGCGCCTTAATTCCTTTACGGGCGCCGGGTCTTCTTCGATCTTAGACCGGTCTATCCGGCTGCTTATATACCTTGACGACGTTATCATTATGCACAGATTGGCGTCCATAGGCTCAAGTGAAACGACGTAATTTCTGTCGTCCCAGGTGTATTTATATTCAACGATATGCTCGCCGCATTCGATGTATATATGAAATCCTTTGTCCGTTATTCTGCTTTTTACGGCGCCGACCCAGAGCTGCTCCGGCTTGAACAAGGCTTTATCAATATAGCTGTCAAACGGTTCTTCACCCGCCTGCAGGTATTTGAAATCGTAATCCCTTTTTTCCTGCAGATCTATATAGTGCAGATCTTTTTCCGCGTTTTCTTTGTTATAAACGCGTATCGTAAGCGTGGGATAGCCGTGCGCCGGATCGATTTCCGGATATCTGTCTTTTGACTTATCTCTAATCTCATCCGGCATGGATGCCAAAGCCTTTTGCGTATCAAACACCAGCACGCCTTCAAAGAATAAGGGCGCATTCTCGCCTTCTTCTCCGTTAAGCCAGTTAAGCGTTTGATCCGTATATTGCAGGCGCCCGTGAAGTATGGTAGGCAAAAGAGTATCAAGCGGCTTTATATCAAGCATATCAAACAGGCTCGGACCGTCGTCTTCCGGCATCTTATACGTTACTATACCGTTATCCGACTCCTCAGTACCGGGCAAATCGTCCGTCACAGCCGCGGTATTGTCCGGTATATCGCTGTTCTCCGTTACGTATTCCGTATCGGTCACTATGACGGGATCCTCTTCAGTCCCCGTAATTTGTTCCGTCTCTTCCTGCTCCGTCATTCGTTCCGTCGTTTCCTGCTCCGTTGTCTCCTCTGCGCCGACGCCCGTGTTTACGGGTCCCGATACGCTGCGCAGCACGAAAGACAGCGCGACAAAGCCGCAGACTATGACCACGCAGGCGACGGCTTCAAGAACGTAGCGGAAATTGCCGTTTTTCTTCGGCGCGCTCTGCTGCATCGCGTCGTTTATATATTCATCTTTTATATCCGATATCGCGTCGTATACCGGTTTTGCTTTACTCATAATCATACCCCTCTTCTTTGAGCTTTTTTGAAAGAGCCGCGCGGCTTTTTTTAAGCGACGCTTTCGTTCTGCCGTAGCTTATGCCGAGCTTTTTGGATATTTCCGTTTCTTTCATCCCGGCAAAATACCGCAGCACGAACACGCGGCGCGCCTCAATATCAAGTCCGGACAAAAACGCGTCTATTATTCCGGACAGCGCTCTGCTTTGCAGCTCCGTATCCACGTCAAAGGACGAGGGCAGACATTCCTCTATCTCAGACAGCGACTGCGCCACAACGTCGCCCGCGCGCTTTTTACGGCGGCTGTCGCGGTATCTTTTCAGCGCCAGATTGCGCGTTATCCTGTACAGATACGCGCCAAGCGACGCCGGCTCCGCCGCCGGGACGCTGTCCCAGCTCGTAAGCAGCGCGTCCGAGAACACTTCCTCCGCGTCCTGACGGTTCTTTAAAATATTGAAAGCGATGGACCTGCAGTTATCGCCGTATTTGGTTTTCACTTCCTGCAGCGCTTTTTCGTTACGCTCTTTATACAGCTTAAGTATCTGCCCGTCGTCCACGCTCTCACCTCCTTAATACTTGAAAGGTACCTTCACCTATATAGTACCTCTTTTGGCGAAAAAAGTCTACGTTATTTTTAAAAATTTATAAAAATAACCGTATTTTGTTCTGATACAGGATATTCTGCCGTGCGCGGCGGCGCAATACGCGCCGGTATTCTATAAAGCAATAATTATATAAAAACATCTCCGGCGCGTATGGAATATTTTTCCTGTGCCGGAGATGATGTTTTGTTGTTTTATAAAAAACCGGAAAAATATTCCAGGCTTCGCCGGAAGGCGAAGCGCGCCGCCCGGTTTGCCGCATATTTTACCCGTTTATCCCGTAGGGGAGGGGTTTCCCCTCCCGGGGGCTAAGAGTTTAGAGTTATGAGTTATGAGACGGCGTTGCCGCCGTTATGAGTTCGCTTGCGCGAACGTTATGAGACCGGCATGGGTCGGCACCTCGACGACCCGCGTAGGGGCGAGCATTGCTCGTCCGTCAGCCTTCCCCTTTTGGGGCGCGACGCGTTAAGAAAATCTCACAGTGTGAGATTTTCAGCGAGGGGTTCCTCAAAAAGCGATTGAGCTTTTTGGGGGTTCCCGACAAGCGGTGAAGCGATCTGTGATCGCGAACCGGGCAGGGGTGTCAGCGTAGCTGACGGATGAGGCTCCGCGCCCCCTCAGATTTTTTAATCTGTGGGAGGGGCCGAGGGGTTCCCCGTTGCGAACATCGTGAGCAATGGGGGTTCCGGAGGGGACAGGGGGGTATGGGGGGTTCTCGGGCGTAGCCCGAGCTTGAGGGGTGGGCGACCCACCATAATTCGTCGCGAAGCGACTCCTGTTTTTATTTTTTATTCTTTATTCTTTATTATTTATTCAAACATCTTATCTATGCACGTTTTCAGATTATTGAACGCATTTTCGTCCGTCGCTTTGTACATAGCCTTATATATATGTCCGTGATTATACTCATAATCCGAACACAGTATATTGCCGTCCGGTGCAAGTGTGAACGTTATGACCGTGCCTAAACGGTCGTACAGTCTTACACTGTAGTAAAATCCGTACTGTCCGCGCGAGCTGACCGGGTCTGTTCCTTCCAGATCCGACATACAGGACAATATCTTCTGAAGCTTCTCTCCCTCAAAAGCCCTGTTTTCCCCGGTCGTTCCGGAAACTATCTCCGCTCCTTTGATCATTGACGCGTCAAAATGCGTAAGGTCTAATGTTCGATTAACCTGATATCTGATAACGTCTTCCGCCATTTTCGGGATACCGAGCGTTATTCCAAAATCAAACGAAAGTATTTCGGCTGCGTCATTATCTCCCTCAGCAAGCACTACGCATACCGCGACCTTATAATCGCCGCGTTTTTCCACGGCTCCGCGGCTGCCGAAAAGCTCTCTGTTGCCGGTAAATCTCATATTCTGAACGTAAGTTTCCCCCGCTTTTACCGTCAGGTACGATACCGCGGTATCAAACGGAACGTCGTACGTATCAATATCCTTCAGACGAACGTTCGTGCTGTCCGGGCGGAATATATCAACGTTTATCTCAGTATGCGATCTTTCACTGTCGACCGGTCTGTAAACGGTTATATCGTGATCGGTATTGTTCTGTATTTTTGCCGTAACGTTTATAAGCGAATCGAAGCTGCAGCTGTCCGAATCAAACTGTACGGAAACGGTCACGCCGTCAAAATCCTTTTCAAAATACGGCTTTTCTTCTTCATAACCGTTATTTACCGGATGCGTCCTGAAATACGGTGCGGAAGTTATTAAATCAAACACCTCCCGTACCGAAAGTCCGGGCGCCTGCTGCACGGCGTCATAATCAGACGCCTCTACCGTAACGGGTACGGATCTGTCTCTGTCGTTGCACAAAAGCTTTGAATACTCAAATGCATATACCCATTCATCCGCGGCAAACGTCGCCCCATATTTCATCATCAGCCTGACGCTTCTGTCGCCGTACGGGTCTTCATAGATCAGAGTGCGTATGCCGTCGGCGGAAACCGTATCGGCTGATTTGATACTTTTGTCTTCGTCCGTTCTTTTTCTTACCGTCACGCTTATGCCGTCGTATTTTTTGCCGTCTTCATCCTTTGCCTGCGCTTTGTTTTCAAGGTAAAGCGTACAGCTTTCCGGAATGACCTCCGTGCCTCCCGCCGCGTTCTGATACGAACCCGGTAAATACCGCGTTATGCTTACGACCTCAAAGCCTTCCGGAAAATATGCGGGCAGAAGCTCGGCGTACGGGTCTAGTTTATACAGTTCTTCAAGCGTAGGATGTTCGACCACCGCTTCAAACTGTTCGCCGGACTCCGAATATTTCGGCTCGTCGCCCGTTACATCATCCGCGACCGTTATCTGCATATTATCGGCCGTATCCTCCGTTTTACCGACAGCCGGACCTTTGTCCGTGTTTTTGTTCCAGACCGTGTACGTCAGAAGAAACATGGAAAATACGAACAGACCGGCGACGGCGAGCACTGCCGCCGCGACGCTTAATACCGTGCGCACCCTCTGACCTCTGCCGCTGTTTTCGCCGCCGGATTCATACGCGTCCGCGGCGGTTTTATCGTTTATATCGCCGATTGCGCGATACAGCAGTTCATTTTTTTTCATTTATCAGTACCCTTCCTTACTCAAATACTCTTTAAGCTTCTTCTTCGTTCTGCTGACAGACATTTTTACCGCCGACAAGCCTATGCCGTACTTTTTTGAAATCTCGGTATACTTCATATTGTAAAAATATCTGCATAAGAATATCCGCCGCTGATCCACCGGCAGCTCTGCAAAGAATTTGTCAAGCAGTCCTGCCAGATACCTCTGCTCCACAGACGATTCCACGCCGTTATCGGATACGATGCAGTCGTCAAGCTCGTCAATAGACACCGTAACAGCGTCGCCTCCGCGCATTTTGCGGCCTCTTTTGCGGTATGCTTCAAGCGCGTTATACCTGGCTATCTTATAAACGTAGCCGCCGAGGTCGTCCGGCGTATCCGGCGGGATATTGTTCCAGACCGTAAAAAGCGTGTCCGATACGACTTCCTCCGCGTCTTCTCTGTTTTTTAAGATATTGTAAGCGATATGCCTGCAGGCGGCTCCGTAACTGAGCCTTAATTGTTCTATCGCTTGCTCGTCTCTTTTATTGAAAAGAGCTATTATCGTTCTGTCGTCCACCGGATCATCTCCTTTTCGCGTCCTTCACTGTTATAGTGACTGAAAGGGTACAAAAAGTCACTTGTTTTTTACAAAAAAACAGCCTTGCGGCTGTTTTTTTATTATTTTTTCTTTTTACTTATTATAATCACGACTACCATAACTATGATCGCGCAGGCGGATACGACGCCGGATATTATCCACACAAGAGCGGGATTGCTTTCTTTTTTGTCCTGATCCTGCTCTTTTTCCGTTTCCGTTTCGGTTTCAGTCTCCGTTTCCGTTTCAGTT
>JAEEGW010000242.1 GCA_016280525.1 Clostridiales bacterium | reverse complement strand
GATATTTACCGCGAGGATAAAGAGCAGCACCTGCGCGGAGCGCTTCAGAGCGGATAAAAACACGTTGGAATCGCACTTTTCGCCGCAGTGGTGGTGATGAGCCTCTTCAATTTTGTCACATTCGTCACAGTCGTGCTCGTGCTCGTGATGACCGCCGCCGAATTTGTGACGGCGGAAGATCAGATCGAACAGATACCCGGCGACGACGGCGAAAGCAACCTTTGACAAAAGCAAAGGAACGATGGCGCCGAGGTGACGGAAATCCGCCAAAAGCACCGGTATCGCCTCGTCAGAGCAGGATACGAACACGGCTACGAGCGTACCCGCACCGACCGCTCCGGCGGAGAAGAGGTGAGACACCGCCACGCTCATGCCGCACTGCGGTATGCAGCCGAGGACCGCGCCGCCCGGCACGCCGAACTTGCCGTTTGTCAGAAAATTCGCCAGCTTGCTTGAAGAACGGTGCTCAAGATATTCAAGTAAAAGGTACGCAGCAAACAAAAACGGCAGGATCTTCGCCGTATCTATCAGCGCGTCAAGCAAAATATCAAGAATTTCTTTCATAATAACGTCCTGAACACAAAAATATACATTATAATTATATATTAACATACTCTATAATGCAGCCGGGAATTTGAAAACATTTTGAAAAGATATTGGACAAGACCGGCGCCGGCGGAGCCGGCAGGATTTGGGGGTCGCCCACCCCTCCGGCTCGGCTTCGCCTCGCCAACCCCCAAACCCCCTTTCCCCTCCCACAGATCAAAGATCTGAGGGGGCGCGAAGAGAGCCGCCGCGCGGCGTGAGGATTATGAAAAGGGTTTTATCATAAAAAGCAAGCGCTCCCTTTCGGGAGCGCCGGGCCGTGTCGTAAGCCGGGTTCTGTCAACGACGGTCATCTGTCTTGGCGTATGCGTTGCCGCACAGCTCTTTGCCACCTCGGAAATCCCCTTGCGGGGCGGACGGGCAGCCCTTCTTTCACACGGTGTTGCATCGGATAGGGTTTACATTTGCATGATGTTGCCATCAGTGCCGGTGAGCTCTTACCTCGCCTTTCCACCCTTGCTTCGTGAACCCCAGACCGCAAAGCGATCTGAGGACACCTCAGCGCGCTCCGAATAAAATCGGAGGCGCTTGAAGCGGTATATCTCTGTTGCACTTTCCCGGAGGTCACCCTCGGCGGACGTTATCCGTTATCCTGCCCTGTGATGCCCGGACTTTCCTCACGGTAATACCTTTCGGCGCCATACCGCGCGATCGTCTGACACAGCTTTTTGATTATACTCTATTTTTCCTTTTTTGTCAATATCAAATCCGCGACATATGATTGTGAACTTTTATTTAATATTTTCCGGGGCGTATTGACTTTACAGTATACTGTAATGTTATAATCAGCACAAAGGAGGGCGCTGTATGATAAAAATAGGAAATATGGCAAAAATATGCGGCGTGAACACGCAGACGCTGCGTTACTATGACGCGGAGGGTATTTTGCGCCCGGAGGCAACGGATAAAAACACCGGTTACAGACTTTATTCACCCTCCGATATCGAGAAATTCCGCAAGATCCAGTTTTACAAAAGCCTCGGGTTTGAGCTGAATGAGATAAAAGAGCTGTTCACCGCGGACAAAGAGAAGTTCCGCGCTATGATGATAAAAAGAAAAAACGCAATGCTGTCCGATATAACCGCAAGCAAGGAAAACGTCAGAAAGATAGACGAGCTTACGCGCGAGCCGGAAAAGCTGGATTTTTACGCCCTGCTCGACTTTCCGTTCACGGACGATCCCGGCGTTGCGGGCAAATGGGAGATCTGCGGTCAGCTGACCGATAAAAACGATATAAATTCCGTGTCGGAGCCGGAGGGCTTCGTCCATAAGGAAATACCGTTTCTGCCCGGCGGCGCGTTCGTCTGGGTGTGGTTCTGGACGAAAGGCATTTTATACAGGATCTTAGGCGACCACGGCTTCGCCGTCCCTAATCCTTATACGACGCTCGAAAAAGACGGCGAAAAATATATGATAATAGAATATTTCAGCGACAGCTGTATCGAAAACGGCGACGACCCCGTGTATTTACTGTATAAGCAGACGGACGGCACGCTGTACACGACAAAGACCGTGAAAAAGCGCATCGACAACACGGATATGCCGTATATCGACGACCCCGCCGTGTCCGGCGAATGGGAAACGGTGGACTTTGTCAAAAATATTGAAAGTTTTGATATATCAAAACCTTACTGGAAGAGCGAAAATCTGTGGATCGTTTCCATACGCTTCATGCCACGCGGGATATGCGTGAAAACCGTTAAAACCGAAAGAGGAACGGCGAACATAACGCTGCGTTATACGAAGGATTACGTGCTTGCGGACAGAGAACAGACCGCGGAAAAATATGAGATAAAAACCGTGGACGGGGCGGAATATCTGTTTTTGCAGCATAAATCCGGAGATTATTCGTACGGCGGCTGCGAGCCTATGCTGTACGTTTTCAAAAGAAAAAAAGATTGACTTTTTTATAATTACAGTGTATAATTATAAAAAATAAAACAGGAGCAGTATGATGAACGTATTTAAAAAAATTAAACCCGTCCTGTTCTGGATAATAGCGCTAATAGCCGGTCATCTCGCGGAATCAATTATATTCGGCCTGGCGCTCAATACCATAGTCGGCAGTATGTGGCGCGACGGTTATGAATCAAACGCGACAGCGATAATAACGGTTTACGCGATAATAATACAGATAGTTTTCTGTATCGTTTACACGGTCATAAACACGCGCAGCGTGACTTTCCGCGATGAAATGAAAGCGGAAATAAAAAACAAAACGCCGGTCTTTGACGTTTTCAAGAAATATTATCTGAAAAACGCCGTGTTCGAAATTCCCGTATATATCATATTTCTGATCCCTTACACGCTGTTTTACGCGTTTTCCAAAGTTGATCTTGCAAATTCGTTTTCGTTTGAGAAATTCTATATATCGGAGCTGTGGTCGTATATCGTCAGCGGAAACGGGTTTTTGGGGCTTTTGATATCCGTCGTTATAATGTTCGTCATTCTCAACGCGGTAAGATTTATCGTTATGCTGATAATGAGAAAAAATCTTATAGAAAATTCGGTGACTTTGCAGTAGGAGGAGAATATGATTCCTTTGATTTCACTTAACAAAGCCGTTGTTTATTTGATCATAACGGTTTGCGCCGCTGTTTTCGCCGTGCTTATATATAAAGTCATCAGGGTAATATCAGACAGAACAAGCTATTATAACGCCTTGAAGAAATACTGCAAACAAAACGGCTGGGAAATAAAAAAGAACTCGCTTTATAAATCGTTTTTCAAAATCTACCCCGGCTATGATATTGAAATGACCGCCGGCGGGGTATCGTACGGTATAAAATTCTTCCCGAAATATCTGAAAAACAAAAATCTGCTTATAGAAAGCGAAACCAAAGCCTGTATTTTGAAAAACACCGGCGTTATGGGTGTATCGTGGCGCGGATCGCTGCCCGGCGTCAGAACGCTTACGCCGGACGTCATAAACGAAGTAATAGGACACAGGATCAAGATCGATCTGACCGGAGCTGACCCGGAATACAAAAATATCCTTATATTTTCACCTAAAAGCAAAAGGATCTTTTACGTAAAAAAAGCCGGACGCGACGAGGCGTATAACGGCGACGACGTTTTCGGTTATACAGTATTTTATGATAAAAGTCGTTTGACGGACGGTCTGACCCCGCATAAATAAACCGCCGCGCATGGCGCATTCGGGACGTGAGGAAAAAATGAAAAATAATGAATTGAATCTGCCGAATGATCTGAAAAAATACGCGCGGGTATCAAAATTCAAACCCGTGCTTGTGTTCGTTTTATGTGAAGCAACGGTTTTACTGTTTATCTTCCTTTCCAAGGATTTTATGTATCAGACTGAATATATTGCAAAGTATAATATCATAGGACACGTTTTTTACGCGGTATTGTTTATTATTCCGCTGTTCATATCCGGCATCCGTCAGGCGTTCAGCGATAAGACGTATATAGGGACAGTTGAAAAAGTCAAGGTAACGACGACGCAGGACTTTGAAAATGCGTTCAAGCCGTCAAGAGAAACAAGATATAAAAGGAATAACGTATATCTGCTCGTAAAAGACGAAAACGGCGTCGTTGAAAAGAGAAAAGTATACAGCGAACGCACTAAAGGCGTTCAGTCCGTTGATTTTTTCAAAGCCGGCGATCGTGTTTTCCACCTGTACGGGAGCAAATACACGGTGATAGTTCCAAAACCGTCCGATACTATGGCGCAGTGCGCGGTATGCGGAATAACGACGGATATAAACGAAGGTTATTGCCATAAATGCGGCTATACTCTGCCGTCGTTTTTCTGACGTTACTTATCGCTTTGATACAACGGATCATACATCCAGTGAGCCGGGTTG
>JAEEGW010000034.1 GCA_016280525.1 Clostridiales bacterium | reverse complement strand
TCAATACAGTATTTCGGGTCAAGCTTGCTTCCCATATAGACGGAGGAGCCTAAGAATACTTTCTGAGAATCCACCGTCGCCTCAATGCCGTTTTCTATGGCGTTGTCTATTATCACGTTGTTTGAGAATTCATTGTATTCCTTTGCGGCGTTTTCGCATATTGTGAGAAGCGGTCCGCCTATCTTGCGGAAAAGACTTGTCAGCACGTACATAATGTGGTCCATGCGGCTGTCGTTGTAGAGCCTTACGGACGTTATTTTGTCAAGCGACGGCGGGAACACGTCGCTGTCTTCAAACGTTACGACGGACGCGTCCGCGTATTCCTCCGCGGCGGCTTCGCTTACTATGCAGCTGTCGTCCTCGTACGTCTTTTTGGCGCAGACGTAAGACGGCAGAGTGACCGCGGCGAACAGAGCCGCGGGCGTGCACAGAGCGGACGCGATATACGCCGCGTTGATGGCGGAGGAAAGATCTTTTTTGATTATAAGAACTATCGCTAAAACGCCGGCGAAAATAAGCGCAAGCACCGGGAACATGATGTTTACGTATTTATTTGACGCGGACGGTTTCATGTTTGAGCCTACGAAGCCCTTTACGAATTCCGTCTTTGAGATGCGCAGCATTTTTGCGTTTTCCGGTATGTAGTCGTAAAATTCCTTTTCCTCGGGCGAGTTTTTGCCGGGAACGTACGATTCTATAACGAACTTCGGTTTTGCGGCGCCGCCGGATACGACTCTGAAATTAAGCGTGTCGCGCTTTACGTATCTGAGCTTTGCATACAGCATAAGAACGATGCAGAGCGCGGACGCGGACATTACCGGGTGAGCCGAGGGCTTTCCGGTTACCGCAGACATGATGCCGTATATGAACGTGAAGATCACGGACAGCGCGGCGATGGAGCCTATATTTGCTTTACCGGAGAAGAATCCTTTGAAACCGTCTATTATATGTGTCACGGCGAATATCGCGCAGATCGCGAACAGCTGCAGATCTACGAGTATGAATACGGACGGGTTCGTTTCAGGCGAGAAGAGGTGCGGGAAGCTGCCGCCGAAAAACGACAGACATTCGTACACGAATACGAGCACGGCGAAAATCGAAGATAATATAAGCGACGTGCGCAGTGACGTATATTTCTTTTTAAACGTTTCAAGGAAAGTTTTCCTCTGGTCGTAGTCGACGAATTCGTCGTACTTCTGGCTGTTTTTGCTTTCTTTTTCCTCGGCTTCCTCTTCCGCGTAGTCGTCTACTGAAAAGTCCGAAAACGTCTTTACGGGGTTTTTCTTCGGCTTTTCCTGCTTTTCCGCAAAGGTGTCCATTATGGCTTCCTCCGCGGCAGTGTATCCGTCCCCGCTTTCTTTATGTATATCGTCAAAGAATACGTCAAACTCCTCAATATCGCTCGGATCGTCTGCCGTATCCGCGATAACTTCGGGCTGAGGCTCTTCTTCTTTTGCCTCTATATCGCTTTTGTCAAACGTGAATGGCTTTGTCTCGCCCTCATATACTTCTTCCTCTTCGTCTTTGTCTTTTTCGGGCTTTGACATATTCGTAACGAAGGGACCGAGATCTCCCGTATCGGACAGGTCCTGTACCTCATCCGGCTCTTCTTCGGAAGTTATGGGCGTCGCAACGGTTTCAAAACCGTTTGTCGGATCGTCCCGTTCTTCTTCGTCTTCCGTTATGGTAAGCTCCGGCACGACGTACGTTTTATCGTTATCGGATACCTCGTCTTCCTCTTCCTTCTCGGAGAGGTCGTTTATTATATCGGCAACTATCGTATCGTCCGGCTCGGGTTCGGGTTCGGGCTCGGGCTCGGGTTCCGGCTCGGGTTCGGGTTCGGGCTCGGGCTCGGGTTCGGGTTCGGGTTCGGGCTCGGGTTCGGGAGCGGGTTTTTCCGTCACCGGGTCGGAGAACATATCGCCTATCTCGTCAGCAAAGGACGCGAGTTCGTCCTCGGTGAGATCCGCCGGTTTTTCCGCCTCAACCTTTTTATTGTTGTCCGAAGCGGGCTTTTCTATGAAATCCGCTATATCTTCGTCCGGCTCCGGCCCGGAGCGTCTCTTCTTCGGCTTTTTGACGCGTTCTCTTAAGCGGTGCTTCTTTTTGCTCTTCTTGTTTTCTTCCTCTTCAAAGAACTGATCGAGAAGGCGCACCTTATCCGATATGGTCTCCGCGTTTTCCGCGGTCAGAGGCTCGCCGATCTCTTCCGCCTCTTCTGCCGGAATATCGTCTTCCGGCACTTCGAGTATCTCCGGCTCGTCCGGGATATCTTCCGGCTTTGCGGCGTCGGCAGCCATTTCTTCTTCGTCTATGTCGAGCACGAGTTTGAGCTGTTTGACAAGATCGTCAACCGACATATCTTTTTTGTTTTTGTTGTTCTTTTCCATGTAAGTTCGCCTTCCTTTACAGAGTGTGCCTTGCGTTTGCGGCGTATGACAGAACGACCGCTGCTGCGCATGAAACGTTTAAAGAATTTATTTTACCGAACATGGGGATGCTTACCGTGTAATCACAGCTTTCTTTTACTATGCGGGACACGCCGCCGCCCTCGCTGCCGAAGACGAACGCCGCCGCCCTGTCAAGCGGAGCTTCGTATATGCTTTGCCCGTCCGCTTCCGCGGCGTAGCACCAGACTCCGCGCTCTTTGAGCTCTTTTATACACGCGGCTATGTTTGAGACTTTGACGACCGGCACGTACGATACGGCGCCCGCGGACGCTTTTGCCGCCGTTGCCCCGAGCGTTGCCGAATGGCGTTTCGGGATTATAAGCCCGTGTACGCCCGCGCATTCGCAGCAGCGGAGCAGAGCGCCTAAGTTATGCGGGTCCTCTATACCGTCCGCAATCGCTATGAACGGCAGATCGCCTTTATCCTCCGCGCTTTTAAAAATATCGTCCAGCTCCGCGTAGCTTACCGCGGAGGCGTACGCGCAGACGCCCTGGTGGACGCCGCCCCCGCAAAGCCTGTCCAGCTTTTGCTTTTCCGCCTCCACAAGCGGTATGCCCGCTTTGATGGCGGCGGCAGCTATGGCGGTTATAGAGCCCTCGCGCTGTCCTTTCTGAACGATTATCTTGTCCACGTCCCTGCCGCTTTTAAGCAGCTCCGAAACGGCG
>JAEEGW010000241.1 GCA_016280525.1 Clostridiales bacterium | reverse complement strand
GAATTCTCAAACAACGTGATAATAGACAACGCCATAGAAAACGGCATTGAGGCGACGGTGGATTCTCAGAAAGTATTCTTAGGCTCCTCCGTCTATATGGGAAGCAAGCTTGACCCGAAATACTGTATTGACGACAGGCAGTACGCGGAAAACGACAAGAGCCGCATAATGTATATGATAATAAACGACGTTGTAGCGGCAAAGTTCTATATAGAATACGAAATGGACAAGGATTTCGTATCCGCCATAAAACAGCTCTCCGCCTCCACAAGATGCGTCGCGATAAGAACGCTTGACCCGAATATAGATACGAAACTTATAAAGAGCTATCTTGATACGGAGATATATCACTGCAAGATAATGCGGACCAGAGAAAACGAGCGCAGAAAGACCGTAAGCACGTCAAGCCGCGGCGCGGTAGTTGCGAAAAACAGCATAAAAGCGCTTCTCCGCTCTCTCATGCTCTGCGATAAGATGGTATATTCCTCCAAGATAAATATGATAATCTGCTTCTTATCCGTTATCATAGGACTTATCTTCGGCATATTCCTGATAGCGACAAAGACCGTGGGCTCCATAAGCGCCCTGCACGTCCTCGCGTATCAGATACTGTTAAGCGTCGTTATCTGGATAGTTACGAAGATCAATACGTAATATATAAGGCTGCCGTTCACGGCAGCCTTAATGAATTGCGCCGCGAAACGGCGCGTGAATCGTGCCTGACGGCACGTGAATTGCACTTCGTGCATGAATTGCCCTCCGGGCGTTAATGCAGGGGCGATCATTGGTCGCCCGTTTTAAGGAAGCGACTATGAATACTCTTATCTTACCCTCTCTTATGTGTGCAAATCAGCTTCATCTTTACGATGAAATACAAAGTCTGATCAATTCCGGCGCGGATATGCTTCATATAGACGTTATGGACGGGCAGTTCGTGCCGAACATACAGATCGGAACGGAAACCGTAAAAGCAATAAAAAAAGAATTCAATATACCGCTTGACTATCACCTTATGATAGAGCAGCCGGAGAAAAAACTTGATTATTTTCCTATAGGGCAAGGCGATATCGTAAGCGTGCATTACGAGACGACAAAGCATCCCGCACGCGCCGCGGAATATATACGGGGCAAAGGTGCAAAAGCGCTTCTGGCGCTCAATCCCGCTACGCCGCTGTGCGTCATAGACGACGTGAAAGAGTGCTTTGACGGCGTGCTTATAATGACGGTAAATCCCGGTTATTCCGGGCAAAAGCTGATACCCGGTTGTATTGATAAAATACGTCGCGCAAAAAAGAGTCTGCCCGACGGTTATATCATAGAAGCGGACGGAAACGTCAGTTTTGAGACGGCGCCGGAAATGGTATCTGCGGGAGCAAACGCGCTCGTCTGCGGCAGCTCAAGCGTATTTTCCGGTGCGTACGACTACAAAATATCAATAGAAAAGCTGAAAAAACTATGAAAAAACAGTATTTGCCGTATATAAAAACCGAGATAACCGGCGGCTTCTGGGCGGAAAAGCAGAAGCTGGTGCGCGACGTTACGCTTGACGCGGTATACGACCGCTTCAGCGACACGGGCAGGATAGGCGCGTTTGAGATGAACTACAAAGAAGACGACCCGAACCGCCCGCATTATTTCTGGGATTCCGACGTTGCAAAATGGATGGAATCCGTCGCTTATCTTACCGCAAAAGAAAAAATGCCGAAAGAAGAAGCGCGCGTCGATCATCTTGTGGACTGCATTGAAGCCGGCAGGCTTGATAACGGCTATTTCAATATTTATTTTCAGCAGCTGGCGCCGGATATGATATTCGCCGACCGCGACTGTCACGAGCTTTACTGCGCCGGCCACCTGCTTGAAGCGGCGGTCGAATATTACAAAGCCACAGGAAAAGACAAGTTTTTGCGCCTTATGACGGATTATATGCGATATATAAAGCAGATGTTTGTTACCGAGGACAGCGCGGCTTTTTCGTCCTCCGGGCACGAGGAGATAGAGCTTGCGCTCGTCAAGCTGTACGATCTGACGAAAGACAAAGAATGGCTTGATCTGTCGCTTCATTTCGTAAATATGCGCGGGTGCGGCAGCAAACCCGGCAAGGACAGCGCGCATTCGGACTATAACCAGGACCATCTTCCGGTGCGGGAACAGTTTACGGCGGAAGGTCACGCGGTGCGCGCGTGTTATCTGTACTGCGCCATGGCGGACCTTGCCCTGCGCTGCGACGACAAAGAGCTGAAAGAAGCATGCAAAAAGTTGTTTGACAACATAACAGAGCGCAAAATGTATATCACCGGCGGCATAGGCTCCACCGCCGCGGGCGAGCGGTTCGAGGGCGATTTCATCCTGCCAAACGACACGGCGTACGCGGAAACGTGCGCGGCTCTGGCGCTTGCGCTGTTCGCCCGCAGGATGAGTTTGCTTGACGCGGACGGCAAATATGCGGATATTGCGGAAAAAGTGATCTATAACGGCTTTCTGTCCGGGCTATCGCTTGACGGCAGATCGTTTTTCTACGAAAACGCGCAGGAAATAAACTTGCAGGAGCGTAAAAAGCACGAAGGCGTGCATTATCCGATAACCGAACGCGTGGAGATATTCGGCTGTTCATGCTGCCCGCCTAACGTAACGCGCTTCATCCCGTCTATTGCGGATTTTCTTTACACGTACTGCGGCGACAAGGTCGTTTACGTAAACCAGTATATGGACTCGGTCTCTCATTTTGACGGGTTTGACATAAGACAGAAGACAAATTACCCGTTTGACGGCAAGGTGCGCTTGACCGCGACGAAAGATCTTCTTATAGCTCTGCGAATCCCCGCGTGGTGCGACGAATATACAGTTCATGTAAACGGAAAAAGAGTAACGGCGAATAATGAAAAAGGGTACGTTACGATAATATCAAGCGCAAACGACGAAATAGAGCTTGATTTAGAGATGCAGCCGAAGCTCAACAACGCCGACCCGCGAGTCGAAGCGGACATAGGCAAAGCCGCCGTATCGTACGGACCGTTTATAATGTGCGCGGAAGGCATTGACAACCCGTATTTGAACGAAAGTGTGATAAAAGACGGCGAAATGCAGGCAGTTTTAGGAAAATTCGGTCTGCCCGCCGTCATCGTCCCCGCGGCACCGCAGCCGTTATACATGATCCCGTACCACGCCTTCGCCAACCGAGGCGAAACAGATATGAAAATATGGGTAAAGAAAATTCAGAATTAAGAATTAAGAATTAAGAGGCGATAATGGGTTACATATCGCCTCTTTTTTTATTCCGCTGTCTGAATTCTGAATTCTTAATTCTTAATTAACTTCGTTTACGCAGCCGACGAACAGCGGCGTGCCGTTGTTTTCTACGACGAACACAAACGGCCTGTCAAGCGTAAAATCGTATTTCGGCTTTGCCTCGGGCATTCCCGTTGCATTTACCATCATTACCGTAAACGCCGCGCCTTCAACGCCGTCCTTATCCGCTTTCACGCGCGCCGCGTGTATCACGTCGGACAGATAAAGGTCATCGTCGGACAGAGCTGAAAAATCCGCTTTATCCGGGTCCATACATTCCGATATGCCGAGGTCGGATAACGCTTCGTTTATGCTCTTGTCAAGCGATACGTCAAAGTCCGGCATCCTTACCGTCACTTCATACGATTTGCCGCCGTCGCGGTTGTCTTTTATAAACGATATAACGCCTGATCCGAGCACGTCGGAGACGGTTTTGTTTTTATCCGGCAAAAAGAACCATATGCGGTTGCCGTCGGACAGACCGTCCGCGTAAGCGGTAAAGCCTTTTCCGCTGTATATAGTACCGTCCGTTGTTTTCTTGTTGAACGTACAATCTTTTCCGTCAAACTTGCCGCTTTCGGTCGCTTTATATTCGTGCCACCAGCTCGCTTTATAATACAGCGTTGAGGCTAATATCGCGGCGGTCTCCGCGGGTATATTCAAGCCGTTTATGCTGTTGTCAAGCAGTCCCTTAGTCATATCGGAAAGCCACTGCTTGAACGCGTTTATATACGCACCGTCCGCAAAATCACCGGTAAACGTTGACGCGTAATGCTCGTCTTTTAGATAGTTGACGCACTGCTCTTTTACCGGCAGACCGTTTTTCAGCCACACGGAATTTGCAAGCGCGGTTATGCCCTCCTCGTCGTCCTGATTATTGTAAAGCCATATAAGCTTTGACTGCTGCCGCAGCTGCTCTATGTCCGATACGCCAAGCACGTCAAGTATTTCTTTTCTTGAATTGCCGTCCGTACACTCTGCCAAAAGCGACAAAGCCATATAGATATTTACGGGCGACACCGCGCCGCTTTTATCGCCGTCAAGCAATTTCTGATACAGCTTGTCGTAAAAGGCGGCTAATCTTTTGCTTTGCTCGTAATATTCGTTGCATTTTTGATAGTAATCGTCGCCGTATACGTCCTTTATCTTAACGGACATATTTGCGATACTTGCAAACTTTGCGCCGCTGTAATTGCCGGTCTCGCCCTCGAATTTCTCATAGGTCACCTCCGGCTCTTTTTCTTTCGTCTCGGCAGGCTTCGTTTCCTCCGGTACAGCCGCGCACGATGCGGCGGACAATATCATCAAAGCCGCAATTATAAGTGATATTATACGTTTCATTTTGTTCTTCTCCTTTACTGTAAATCATTCACACAGCCGAAAAACAGCGGCACGCCGCCTCTGACGACTGCGAATACGAACGGTCTGTCAAGCGTAAAATCGTATTTTTGCAGGTCTTCATAATAATCCGCACATTCGTCAAGCATCATCACGGTATACGCCGCGCCCTCGACTCCGTCCTTATCCGCTTTGAAGCGGGCGGCGTGTATCACCTCGTCTAAGTAATGGTCTCCGTCAAGCAGAGGCGAAAAATCCGCACTACCCGTCATGCACGTTTTTATACCAAGCTCCGCCAGCTTGTCTATTATAGATTCGTTATAAGATACGTCAAAGTCCGGCATTGATACCGTAACGTCATAGAATTTTGATTCTTTGTCCGAGTTGATATAAGTCAAAAGATCTTTATTTAATATTTCAGCCGCGGTCTTGTTTTCGTCCGGCAAGAAGAACCACACGGTGTTGCCGTCGGACAACGCGTCATGGTAAGCCGTAAAGCCGTCGCCGAAATAGACGTTTGACGCGGAGGACTTGGTATTGAATTCGCAGTTTTGCTGCCCTGCTTTGCCGTTGAATTTGCCCGTGTATTTATTATTATAGTCTTCGTTCCATCCGGATTTATAATAGATCGTGGACGCGAGGACGGCGGTCGTTTCCGGCGGTACGAAAAGCTCGCCTATCTGACTGTCAAGCAAGCCGTTCGTCTGGTCGGACAGCCACTGTTTTAAGGCAAGGATATAGTTGTCATCAAAGAAATCACCGCAGAAAACGGACGCGTAATGGTCGTTTTTCAAAATATTCACGCAAGGATCTTTTGCGGGGCTGCCGTACGATAACCAGATGGAATTCGCCATCAAAGTTCTGCCCGATTCGTCGTCCTGATTGTTGAAAAGCCATATACGCTTTGCCTGCTCTCTTAACTGCTCAACGCTTGATACGCCCAATACGTCAAGTATCTCTTTTCTTGAATCACCGTCCGTACATTCTGCCAAAAGCGACAGCGCCATATATATGTTCACGGGCGACACGACCGCACTTTTTTCTCCGTCTATCAGCTTTTGAGTCAGCTTGTCAAAAAATCCGTCAAGCGTTTGCGCATCTTGCAAGTATTTTTGAAAATGCTTGTCATTATCCTCGCCGTAAACCTCATAAGCCGTTACTTTCGTATTTGCAACGCTTTGGAATTTCGCGCCGGAATAGTTGCCGGTCTCGCCCTTAAACGGCTCCGCGGTCACCTCCGGCTCTTTTTTCGTTATCTCTTCCGTTTCATTCGCTTCCCCGGTCTTCGCGCAGGACAAAGTCAGACTCAGCACGGTAAGCGCGGCAAGAAACAAAGCGATTATTCTTATAATTTTCATAACTACTCCTTAAAGCTCGTTCACGACGCCGATAAACGTAGGCGTCCCTTGAAATGATACCATAAATACAAACGGTCTGTCAAGTGTAAAATCGTATTCCGGAGGCAGATTTTCAGGTGTTAAGGGAAGTGTTACCGGCGTATACGCCGCGCCTTCCACACCGTTTTTGTCCGTTTTTATGCGTGCGGCGTGTCTTACCTCGCCGAGATACACCCCGTCATTATCCGTAAGCGGTGAAAAATCCGCTTCCGTTGTTGAACATTTGTTTATACCCAGCTTGCTCAAAACGCCGTTTATGTTGCTGTCGTAAGATACGTCAAAATCCGGCATTCTGAAAGTCACAGAATAACGTCCGCTTTCTTTTTCACCGTTGACGTATGAGACGATACCGCTAATCAATACCTGCTCTGTTGTTACTCCGTCATCGGGTAAAAAAAACCACATATAACTGCCGTCACCCAGCTTTTCGGCGTATGCGGTAAAACCGTTGCCTTTATAAATATCGGCTATGGTCGTTTTCCTGTTGAAAACACATTCTTTTCCGTTAAATTTCCCGGTTTCTGCATCGTCAAACGTGTCGCTCCAGTAGGCCTTGTAATAGACTGTTGAGGCAAGGATCGCGCCGGTTTTCTCCGATACTGTTCTGATATTTTTTATACTCTCGTCAAGCAGGCCGTTTGTCTGATCGGAAAGCCATTGTTTAAAGCAGTTGACGTAATTCTGATCTGAAAAATCACCGGAGAATACGGATGCGTAATGCTCTTTTTTAAGCGTTTCCGCGCAGTTGTCATTTACCTGCAGACTGTTGCCGAGCCACACGGAATTCGCCTGAGTAAATATCCAGTGGCTTTTGTTTTTATTATTGAATTTCCAAAGCGTTTTCGCGGTATCACGCAGTTGCTCGATACTGCCCGCTCCGAGCGCCGAAAGTATCTCTGCACGCGACTCCCCGCCGGTACATTCCGCAAGAAGTGAAAGCGCGGTATATACGTTCAAGGGTGAGACGACGCCGTTTTGCTCTCCGTCAAGCAAAAGCTTGTATATTTTATCATAAACCGGAGCCAGCTCTGCGCCAAGCGAATTATATTTATCAGCGCTTTTACTGTCGCTTGTATAATAAGTATTTACGGGAGCTTTTGATAAATTTGCAACTGACGCGTATTTTGCGCCGCTGTAATCAGACGCGAAAACTATCCTTTCGCTCAGTCCGTCGCTTTGTGAATCCGCACCGCCGTTTTTTTCGTCCTCTCCGGCAGGCGACGGGACGAGTTCATCTTCTGCATCGTCTGTCCTGACCGTCTGCTGATCGTTTTCCTCAACGTTTGCGTTTTCGTTATTTGCCTGCACGTTTGTCAAATCTGTTATATCGGGCGTATCGGGCGGGTTTCTTCTGCTCATAACGGTTATCACGGGCACGGCGGCGATAATAAGCGCAAGCGCGGCGGCGATAAGCACTATTTTAAGCGCCCGGCGCTTCTTAGGCGGATTTTGCGTCTGCGCTATATATTTTTCGTCCACGTTATCAAACGCTTCGTTTAATTTATTTTTCATTTCATTACCCCTTGCTTCACAAGATATTTGTAAAGGCTCTTTTTCATACGTTCCAGCCGCTGATAAACGGCGGGCTCCGTCATTTTAAGGCGTGACGCTATGGAAGATACGTCTTCAAAATACCAGTACTTCTGCATAAAAATATACAGATTTGTCTTATCAAGCGTGCTTAAATAGCGGTTCAGAACGTCCCTCAGCTCGTTCCCGGCGACTTTTTCAAACACGTCGTCATTATCCGGTATTATATCCGCGATCTCTTCCAAGCTCACGTTTTTTCGCCCGTCACGCAGCATGGCGGTGTTTTTTCTGTGACGGTTGAGCGATATGTTGCGTATGATCTTGCAGACGTAGGCGGACAGCGGCGACGGTTTTTGCGGCGGTATTGCGCGCCAGATGCCTAAATACGCGTCGTTTAAGCATTCTTTTACGTCCTCTTCGTCTTTAAGCACGTTTTTTGACACGCGGCGCATTACCGCGCCGTATTTTTTGTCAAGCTCGGTCAAAGCGTCCTTGGACCGGGCAAAAAACAGCTCTATTATCTTTTCGTCGTCCAAAACATCACCGCCTTCAACTATATACTACCGAAAGAACCTTGTTTTTTATCGGGGGTATGAAAAATTAAGAATTCAGAATTAAGAATTAAGAAAGACCGCCCCTGAATTCTGATATCTATATTTTTTATTTAATTGGGGTCATAAAAAACTCAGGGCTGTAGCTCAGAATGAAGGAAATCAACCTCTGAATTCTGAATTCTTAATTCTTAATTCTTCAATAAATCTATCCGCTTCTGCTCTATTCTTAAATATTATTATTTCTTTTTCCTTATACTTCTGCAGCAGTTCAAGCGTCACAGGCCGCTGGTCTGTGTCATAGTCTCTTATCCATTTTTCAAATTCGGGATCGAAGCTCTCCTCCGTCCACGGAAGATCGGGATGTACGGTACCGACGCGGGCTGCGGCACCGTCAAGCCTTTCTGCCAGCGGTATATCAAAATAAAATATCGTATCCGCCGCGGCGATGCGGCGCTCGATAGTCCTGCCGTACTCGCCGTCGATTATATACCTGTCATATCCTAAAATAACGTCAAGCCGGCGGTCGAACACCTCGCGGCTGACGTGGGTCTTGTCTTCATTCCAGAAAACGTTGTCAAGATGATAAAGCGGAAGCCCGACAACGTCGCGCAGCTTGCGGGCAAACGTACTCTTACCGCTTCCCGAACCTCCGATAACAATTATTTTTTTCATATTTATATTCCTCATTTTTATCAAAGCGGCAGACTCTCCCCCTGCGACAACCGCCGTGCACCCAACCTCAAAAGCCCCGAGAAATCGGGGGGGAGGCGGGGGTTTGGGGGTGGACGAAGGGGTTCCCCGAAAACGAGGTACGAGTTTTCGGGGGTTTCCGGAGAGGGGGGCGGGGAACCACCAAGCGCGCCGGGTGAGGGGTTCCCAGTTGCGAACAGAGTGAGCAACGGGGGTTCCCGGAGCGGCGCACAGAACGTCGGCAACGCCGACTCCGATTTTTATTATTTATTCTTTATTCTTTATTATTTATTTTTTAATAACGCACGCGCACGAGCAGCGCTCTTCCCTCTTTTACGGTTACTATAGCAGTCTTTCCATTCAGCGGTTCGTTGCTTATACCTAAGGGAAAATCGGTCGTCAGTTCAGCGTCGTCAAGCGGGTAAAGCGCGTTCTTTACGGTGACGCCGCGGCAGGTGCCGGTTATATTAAGAAGTGAAAAATAGGGGAATTTATCGGATACGTACGCGGGCTTGTCCGATACTATCTCGATCTCCGAATGATCGTCAACTATCATACCGTGACAACCGGCGGTATGCAGCATATTAAGGATCGCGATATTGCCGAGAGTGTGATCTATTCGCCCGCCGATCACGCCGACGAGCAGAAGCTCGGAAAAACCGCGCCGCATGGCTTCTTTTACGGCAAAGACCGTGTCCGTATCGTCCTTTACGTGCGGCAGCACTATCGTCTCAGTTTCTCTGTTCGGATTTTCGGTCGAGTCAAAATCGCCTACTATTATATCCGCCTCTCTGCCGAGCGCTTTTTCGTGCTTCAGCCCCGCGTCGCAGTATATGAAGCAGTCGTCATCTTTGAGATATTCTTTTATTATATCGTATCGGCCGATATCCGCCGCGCCGACTATAACGCCTCTGCGCCCGACTCCAAGCTTGCCTATTTCATCTATATGCACGGCAAAAAATCCGGCTTCCCGCGCGGCTTTTACGTACTGCTCGCTGTCCTCGACCACAAGCGTCTCGGACGGCTCACAGCCGAGCGTTTCAGCGGTGTGCAAAAATACCGCCGCGTCGTCTTTGCCGCAGTTTGTTTCGTCGCACGTCACGATACCGGAAAAATACCCGAGCAAGCCATTCTTTTTCAAAGCCAGCGATACGAGCTCTTTGTCGTTCGCCGTGGCGACGGCAAGCTTGACGCCGTTATCCGCAAGGCGCTGCAAAAGCTCCTTTACGCCGTCTTTTGCCATAACGTCGTTTTCATACTTTTTGCCGACTATCTTCAATATATCGGCGGTGATCTGCTCTTCCGTATCTGTCAGCCCGTAATGCTTTTTAACGTATGAAATACTCTGCGCAAAAGTCAGCTTATTGAATTTGCCGTACGTCGCCGGGTCAAGCTCTCTGCCCTTTGAGGAAAGATACTCTCTGTCCGCTTCAAGCCAGATGCCCATTGAATCTATAAGCGTACCGTCAGCGTCAAATACCGCGCATTTTATCATAATATTACCCCGTTTTGAAAACGGGCTGTCGCAATAAACGACAGCCCCTTTTATTTTATATGTTATTCGGAATCGGTTTTGTCTTCTTCTGCGTCTTCGGGCTTTTCGCCTTCTTCACGTTCCGGTCTGAAAGGTCTTCTCGGAAGCGCCGCCTTGCGGGAGAAGTTCACTCTTCCCTTTTCGTCGGTGCCGAGGCACTTAATCGTGACCTCGTCGCCTATCTTTACGACGTCTTCAACGTTTTCCGTTCTCTTGTATTCAAGATCGCGTACGTGTACGAAACCGAGGTAACCGGGAACGATCTCAACTCTGCAGCCTATCGGAAGTATTTCCGCAACTTTTCCGGTGTACGTCGCGCCCTTGACCGGCTCGAATACGATGCCTTCTATAATGGCTTTCGCGGCGTAGCAGGCGTTCTTGTCGACCGCGGAGATGAATACGGAACCGTCGTCCTCTATATCTATCTTGGCGCCGGTGTCGGCAACTATCTTCTGGATGACCTTGCCGCCCGTGCCTATAACTTCGCGGATCTTGTCCGGGTTGATCTGCATGCTTATCATCTTGGGCGCAAATTCGGATACCTCGTCACGCGGACGGTCGATAGCCTTCAAGATTATCTCGTCTATGATATAATCTCTGCCCTTGTGGGTCGTTTCAAGCGCGTTCTTTATGATCTCCGGCGTAAGACCGTCTATCTTAAGGTCCATCTGAATGGACGTGATGCCCTTGTGCGTACCGGCGACCTTGAAGTCCATATCGCCGTAGAAGTCTTCAAGACCCTGGATGTCTACCATCGTCATCCAGCGCTCGCCTTCGGTTATAAGACCGCAGGAAATACCGGCGACCGGCGCCTTTATCGGAACGCCCGCGTCCATAAGTGCAAGCGTTGAGCCGCAGACGGACGCCTGAGAGGTGGAACCGTTAGAGGAGATGACCTCGGATACGAGGCGTATCGCGTACGGGAATTCTTCAACGGACGGAAGAACGGGAACAAGAGATCTTTCTGCAAGCGCGCCGTGACCTATTTCGCGGCGGCCGGGGGATCTGGACGATTTCGCCTCGCCCGTGGAGTAACCCGGCATGTTGTAGTGGTGCATATATCTCTTTTCTTCTTCCTGATCTATGCCGTCAAGCTCCTGCGTATCGGATATGGATCCGAGCGTCGCTATCGTCATGACCTGCGTCTGTCCTCTGGTGAACAGGCCCGAGCCGTGCGTTCTGTGGAAAAGTCCGACCTCTGCCGCAAGCGGTCTTATCTGGTCAAGTCTTCTGCCGTCAACGCGCTTGCCCTGGAGCAGCCATTCGCGGACGATGACCTTCTGCAGCTTGTAGATTATCTCTTCCATCATCGGATGGGAATCGGGATATTCCTCGTCGTATTTTTCGTAGATCTTGCCTCTTATAACGTCTATCGCGGCGTCGCGGACGGTCTTGTCGTCCGTGTCGAGCGCAAGTTTTACGTCTTCGGTGAATTCTTCAGCTATCTTATCGTAGAGATCGTGATCCACGTCGTGATGCTCGTATTCGAACTTCGGTTTGCCTATCTCCGCCTGGATGGATTTGATGAACGCGACGATGTTCTTTATCTCCTCGTGTGCGAACATTATGGCGTTATACATATCCTCGTCGGTGACCTCTTTGGCGCCGGCTTCGATCATAACCACCTTTTCGGCAGTTCCGGCGACGGTCAGTTCAAGATCGCTTCTCTCTCTCTGCTCCGCGTTCGGGTTGATGATGAATTTGCCGTCTACCATACCTACGAAAACGCCGCCTATCGGTCCGTTCCACGGAATATCCGAAATG
>JAEEGW010000240.1 GCA_016280525.1 Clostridiales bacterium | reverse complement strand
TACTCGTACGAATGGGTAAAGCGCTGGGTGCCGGAGCTTGAGGGATCGGGCATAGCGTTCCACAGCTACGCCGATTTTATGAGGTCGCTTGATGAGTAAAATTTTTGATATCCACACGCACATTTACCCGGACGCGATAGCGGAGCGCGCCGTCGCCGCGCTCAACAAATTCTACGATTTTGTCTCGGACGGCAAGGGAACGTACGGCGACCTTACGCAGTCGAGCCGTGAAAACGGCGTATGCGGGTTTCTTCTGCTCTGCGTTGCGACGAACGCCCATCAGATACACAGGGTAAACGAATCCATAATCAATGCGGTGAAACGCGGCAGGCAGGACGGCTTTGAAGCGTACGCTTTCGGCGGTATGCACCCGTGCGACAATGTTGAAGAAGAGGTCGAATTCTGTATAAACAACGGTCTGTCCGGCATAAAAATACACCCCGATATACAGGGTGTTGATATTGACGATAAAAGGCTTTATCCGCTTTACGATATGGCAAACGGCAGGTTTCCCGTATACTTCCACAGCGGGGACAACAGAGCGCAGTATCAGTTCTCCTCCCCGGAAAAGCTGGCGAAAATATTAAAAGAATTTTCGAAGCTGACCGTCGTCGCCGCGCATCTGGGCGGCTACATGGCAAACGACGAGGCAATAGAATACCTGCGCGGAAACGACCGAGTGTGGTACGACACCTCCTCCGCTCTGTGGGCTATGACGCCGGAGAGAGCGGATGAGATAATAAGCGCGCTCGGGGTCGATCACATGATGTTCGGCACGGATTATCCGGTAAAATACGCGGATTCGGAGCTGCGGCGCTTTTATAAGCTGAAGCTGACGGACAAAGAGCGCGAGGACGTGCTGTATAATAACGCAAAGGCGTTTCTTAATCTGTATTGATCGGAAAATATTTTAAAAATTCGTCTTTTAACATTTTTAAGGAATGATTTGCGGCGTTGTCTATCAAGATAACGCCCATTTCTTTTGCACGCTCTCGCACAGGCTCAAACGCCGCCTCCGAGCAGATGAGCGCGGGTATGGCGTGCCTGCCGCCGTACTGCTGCGTCATCGTCAGTATTTCGTACAAATACTCTTTCGTGGGCTTTGTGCATTTGCAGCTTGCAAGAACGAGCCTTCCGCCGTAGACAGCCGCAAGGTCTATCTCATTCCGCGGATCGCCTTTTTTCTTCGTTATAAGCCCGTCCAGATCGAGCATCACTCCGGTCGCGGCGTCGGAGAACGCGCCGCATTCGGAAGCGGCAAGAAACGCGAATAGCTCAAGCGCGGTGCCGCTTTTTTCATAAAGCTCAACCGTCTTCGATTTCGGGCAAAGCTCGTATTCCACATAAGTTTTGCCGGTATCCGAAACGTAGGTCTTTACGTCTTTTATTATACCTCTTTTGCTAAGCAGTCCTGTTATGCGCTCGCACGTTTTTTTATCGTCCGCGCGGCTCAGTTTTTTTGTGACCTTGCTTCCCTGCCGCATATTCGCCATACTGCAGAATCTGTTCCAGTCGTACGCGGCGGCTTTTACCGTGTCCCACATACGGACCGCCTCTGAGCGCAGCGATCCTGAATCCGAAAGCTGCCGCATGGTCTTTGAGGCGGATATGACCGCGCCGCCGGACAGACTGATTAGCTCTGCCACGTTCAGCGTTTCTTTTCTTTTTACCGTTTCGGTACTCGGATAATGTACGGTTTCTGTTCCGTTTTTTATACTGAAAGTTGAAAGTCTTACGTTTTTCTTTTCGTTTTCGCTTATGTATATGCCTGCCGCCGCGGAAAAAAGTCCGGGGCCGCCCGTTACGTCAATAACGTATTCTCCGTCTCCGTCCGTAAGATCGTATAAAAGCCTGTAAGCGCAGCCGAGCGTTTTTTCGCCCGCGGTAAGAAACACCGCCTGCGCGCCGAATCTTTCGCTTATCAGATTTTCTATCACTTCCTTGCTTCTGCTGTCCGGTCCCTCTCCTTCAAAGCTTATGTAAAACGCCCGGTCGTAACGGCCGTATAAGAACGGGGATATATTCTCCGTATTGTCTGCACAGAAAAAACTTATAAGTATCCTTGCCATAAGCGCCTCCGTATTCTTTTCTTATTGTAATACATTTTTATCAAAATGTCAAGGCGTTGTTGACAATGAAGCAAAAACGGTGTATAATCGTTTTAAGTAAAAAAGGATGGTTTTAAATTATGCAAACAAGCACCGCGCTTCCGACAAACGAAAAGAAGATCTCAGAAAAAACTGCTGACGGCCGGACCGTTCCGGAATTCAAGGTATCCGGCGTATTCAGCTCTCACATGGTACTGCAAAGAGACAAACAGATACGAGTATGGGGCTTTTCGCAAAGCGAAGGCTCGTCCGTAACTGCGGAATTCGACGGCGAGACGGTATGCGCAGAAGTGAAAGACAACAGATTTGATCTGTATTTCTCCCCGCGCGCCGCATCAAGCGAGCCGAAAAGCATGAAAATATACGACGACAAGGGACATACAACTGTTTTTGAAGATATTTTGATCGGCGACGTGTGGCTCATAGGCGGGCAGTCGAATTCCGAGCTGAACCTGCGCTTCTGTCTGCCGGAGACGCTGCCGAAAACGTTTGACGACAGTATCCCGGTAAGGCTTTTTATGCAGACTCAGGCGTATCCTTATACGCATCAGGACCTCTGCGCGTATCCGCAGCCGGACGTCATAGCACCGGAATGGTGCTGGCGGCGCCCGAATGAAGAAGCGTCTTTGTCGTTTTCGGCTCTCGGCTGGTTTTTTGCAAACGAGCTTTATGATAAGCTCAACGTGCCGATAGGCGCGATAAACGTCTCCGCCGGCGGCGCGTGCATAAGGGAGCTGATACCGGAAGAATTAGCGGAGGAAATGGGCTACGATTACGGCGCAAACGTCAGACAGTGCGGCTATTACAACACGCTCATACATCCGTTTGAGGGGCTTGCTTTTAAAGGTCAGGTGTTTTTCCAGGGTGAAAGCGAGGGATGTTTACGCGAGCTGGCGGAAAGATACGACAGGGAGCTTGCGCGGCTGGTAGAAGACGAGCGTGCGCGTTTCGGTTTTGATTTTCCGTTTTACAACGTGCAGATATCGTCTTACCGCGACGAGGGAAAGCAGTATTTCCCGTTTCTTGAAACGGTGCGCATAAAGCAGTTTGACGCGCTTTCAATGATACCGGACAGTTATCTTTCCGTTTCCATGGATATAGGCTCGCCCGACGACTGGGAAGATTTTGCCCATTCTCCTCTAAAAAAAGCGCTTGCGGAAAGGATCGCCGCGCTGGCGCTTGCAAAAGAATACGGTATAGGCTCATTATCCGACGCCGATTCTCCCATGCCGGAAGATGCAAAGATCGACGGCAAAACGGCGGTAATAAAGTTCAGAAACGTATCTGACGGACTTATCAGCATAAGCGGGGACGACAGTGTAAACGGCTTTTCGTTTGGCGATTTTGATAAAAAAGTTCCGGCGGCCGCGCGCATTGTCTCGGCTGATACCGTAGTCGTTGACGTGCCGGACGGCGCCGACACCTCCGCTTTGAACTACGCTTACGAAAGCAAAATAACAAAGCAGAACGCACAACTGTATAAAAAAGGCGGCCTGCCCGCGCCCGCGTTCAGAATCAAATTATAATATTTATCATTTTCGCACAAGCGAAATCATCATTTTTCGCGCAAGCGAAATCATCATTTTTCGCGGTACGCGAAAAACATCATATAGCGAAAGCCGCTCATAATTTTTCACCGGGTCGTCGAGGCGCCGACCCCTACCGTTCACGTCCCGTAAGGGACATATCGCATCCCGACAGGGATATATCGCATCGAAGATATATCGCGTTCAGCGTCAGCGGAACATCTCGCGTCCCGCCGGGGACTTTTTTATGGCGATATATCGCTTACGCGATACGATATATTTGCTTTGCAAATGCGATATATTTGCGTACCGCAAATGCGATATGCGCTTCGCGCAAGAATTTTCGCCTTCCCCTTTTGGGGAAGGGGGACCGCGTCGGGGTTTCCCGAAAACTAAGAACGAGTTTTTGGGGGTTCACGGAAGCGGTGGATGAGGCTCGGAGTGCAGGAGGCAAACCCATTACTATGCTGTTCCCGGCCTCATCCGTCGGCTCAGCCGACACCTTCTCCAACCGAGAAGGCACTCCTTCCGTCACGGCAAAGCCGTGCCACCTCCCTCTGAGAGGGAGGCAAACGGACGAGCTCTCCCCCTGTGACGTGTCATCCGTCACACTTCGCGCAAGCGATATATCACATAAAAACCGTTCCGGCACCGGAACGGTTTGTTTTTTTTATTTTTTCTTTTTAACCGCGTTTCTGATTATAAACACAGCGCCGACCGCCGCGGCAGACACCGCCGTACCTATAACGGTCATTATCACGGGCATGCTTGATT
>JAEEGW010000239.1 GCA_016280525.1 Clostridiales bacterium | reverse complement strand
TGAAATCCGCTCGACGCGGGTGGGTGGAAAGGACGGATTTAATTTCACCGAATCTTGACATTTACGCAGAGATATGATATGCTTATATTAACAAAACTATCGGGTAAGGATCATGAAAGCTGAAAATAATGAAAAACTGAATACAGATCAGCTTTTGGATGGCGCTTTTGAGTGTTTGCGGAACGGGGATTTTGATAAAGCGGACGGATACTGCGGTGAAGTTCTTGCAGCCGATCCGTATAACGCGGCGGCAAAGCTGTACCGGCTAATGGCGGAGCAGAAAACGCGTGATATTTCCGAATTTGCAAAAAGCAGGCTGCCGTTCGGCGGCGCGGACGGGTCAGCTCTTACCGGATATATCGCTCAGCTGTCGGAGGAATACAAAAACGACGCAATATACGCGGCGGCGGTTTATAACGTGGGCAAAGCTGACAGACCTCACATCGAATCGGCGATTTCTATGTTTGAAGCGATAACGGATTATAAAGACTCTGCCGAGCTGTTTGAAAAATGCAGAGTCGACCTTGCCGTGATAACGGAGCGCGAGGAAGCTGAGCGGAAAGAGATCGAACGTCAAAAGGAAGAAGCGCGGGCTGAGAAGGAAAGGCAGATAAAAGCCGTAAAAAAGCTTATCGCAATAGGTCTTCCGTGCGCCGTATTTATAATTGCGCTTTCTCTGCTCATAAGCAAAGTTATCATACCGGAAATAAGATACAATTCTGCTGCGGCTGCGTACGGCGAGGGGAAATACGAGGAAGCCATAAGCGGCTTTAAAAAGCTCAACGGATATAAAGACAGTACTAAACGACTGACGGAAAGTATAGAAGCTTACAAAGCGTCAAAATACGCCGAGGCGGAGGCTTTGCTTGATGCAAACGAGCCGTACGGCGCGGCAAAAGCGTTTTACGAAGCTATTGGATATAAAGACGCAAAACAAAGATTTGACGGGATCGCAAGCAGCGTATATACAAAAGTGTATTTTCGAAACGGAAGCCTGTACGGTCAATACGACATAACGTTTGACGATGACGGAAACGTTATAAAATCCGTTTGGACCGGAATAAGCGGTTATGTTAAAATCTGGGAAATCGAGTATAACGACAAACGTGAAATCATTAAAGAAAAAAGTGAAAGTTATATTATTAACAGCGACAGGGATCATAAAACCGCTTACCAGGAATATAAATACGATAACAATCACAACGTTATTTTTGATTTTTATGAAGACTCTGACGGTGAAACGTATTTAAGAGAATACTCTTTTAATGATAAAGGCGATAAGATAAAGTTCACGGCAAAGGATAAAACGGGTGAGACCTACGGTTATTATTACGAATATGTATATGACGAAAAAGGAAACATTACAACCGAGATACAAACGTCATTTGACGGCGAAATTTACGACATCGATGAAACGACTTATGACGAAGACGGACGAATATTAAAATATACGGCAACTTACAGGCATGATCAGGAAATGCTGGTGGATACAGAAGAATATACTTATGATAATAACGGCAATGTTATAAAATACGTTTACACGTCAGATATAGAAACCGACCGCGTTTGTGAATACTATTATAACGACAGCGGAAATCAAATAAAAGCAACCTGTACGCTTGAAAACGGCGGAAAATCCTGTACCGAAAGCTTCTATGATGATAACGGAAACCGTATCAAAATTGTTGAAACGGACTACGTAGGCGACGTTAGTACGTATGAATATGAATACGGTGACGGAAAAAACGTCACAAAACAGACCGTAACGTGGTATAGAGACGGGCACGTAACGGTAAGGGAAAGCATTTATGACGATAAAGGAAATGAGATCAGATTCAAAGAAACAGAAGACGGGCGGCTTATCACAGACTTCACGTACGCTGATTTTGTTATAGCTTTGAAAGATCAAGCGGGTTATTTGTATTGAAATAAAATCCATATACGGCACAAATGAAATCGCACCTTTGGTGCGATGAAATCCGGGCGTTGCCCGGATGAAATCGTTCACTTCATTCACGATGAAATTAAATCCGTCCTCTAACCCGGCGAAGCCGGATTTCATCGCGGAAGCGATTTCATCTGCGAAGCAGATTTAACCCGTCTTTGACGGATTTAGTTGAAAAAACCTCGCCGAAGCGAGGTTTTTTTACGTACCCTGACGGATTCGAACCGGCGACCTACTGCTTAGAAGGCAGTTGCTCTATCCTGCTGAGCTAAGGGTACATATTTACAGAACGCGATTATTATACACAATATAATAATAATTTTCAAGAGCATAATATTAACGTTCTGTGTCATTATAATGAACGCTTATTTCCGTGATATATGCAGTTCGTCGTATATTTTATCCACGCATTTCTCTACACCTTCGTCATAACAGACCGCGAAATCGCACAGCTCAATGTTCCGCATCTCAAAATCAAGCGACATCATGCGGCTGACCTTATCTTTATCCGGTATATTGCGGTTTATTATATTCAGATATATTTCCTTTCTGTCCCTCTCCGTGAAGACGAGCACGGCGCGTGATCTGTAAAGGTTTTTGAGCGTCACCGCGCCGCAGATATCTATAGGGATAACGGCGATCTTTCCCGCTTCCGTAACGGGTCTTATCTCCTCTTCGGACGTGCCGAAGAAGTACGTGCCGTACACCGTTGTTTCAATGAACCTGTTCTCCGCTTTCTCGGCTAAAAATTGCTCTTCACTTACAAATCTGTAAGCGTTTTCCGGCTCGTCCTTGCCGCGCGGGCGCGTCGTGGTGGTGAGCGGTTTTACGAAAACCGGGTCTTTGGCAAGCGCCGCGGCTATCTCCGTTTTGCCGGTACCGGACGGGCCGACGAGGCACATAACGCCGCCGCCTTTCAGATCCGGCGCCTTGCCGACGAAAGAATTGCCTATCATTTTAGCCAAATGAATAAAATCGTCGTATGAGTTT
>JAEEGW010000238.1 GCA_016280525.1 Clostridiales bacterium | reverse complement strand
CAACGACTATCAATGCGACCGCAAGAACGTCATATAGATGAGGTTTTTTTGTCCTTGTATAGAATTTTATCATTTTATAAGTTCAATTCCGTCAGGTATTACAACGTCTGATTTGACTGTTCCGTCATCGTTTAAAGTATGCGATACTTTGATTACGCCGTACGGCGTGGGATACGTGCCTTTGGCGTATTTCAATCCGCAGAGGTGTGGTTCTATTTTTATCTTTCTGCAGCCCGGTTCAAGCACCTGCACGCCTAAAACGTATCTTGAAAGCCACGGGCACGGACCTGACGCCCAGCCGTGACAGAGACTGTGACGGAATTTTACGTAGCAGTATGCGCCATAATCGCCGTGGATATCTATTTTGCCCTCGGGCACGACTTCGTCTATCGGCGCGGCGTTGTCAAGCCAGTCAATGTTGAAATCTTCCCAGAACGTCGTGGCGCCCATATCGAGCATGCCGCCCCAGTATTCTTTCATATCTTTTAATGCTCCGTCATAGTCGTCCGCGAGCGATTTTGCGGCGAGAGTGTAGTAGCCGAAGAACGTTGAATATCCGTGCGCGCCGTTCGGTTTAAGCAGCTTTTCGTTAATCATTTTAGGATCAGATATGCCGGATAAGGCAAGAAGCGACGCCGCCTGTTTTGAGCCGTTGCAGTCCGGGTCTTTGTATCTTAATATCTTCTCCGCCGCTTTGGCACATATATTCGCAGTTTCGGTATCACCGAGTTCGTTCATTAAGAACGCGCCGTCGTCAAACGCTATTTTCAAAAGGCCCTGAAGTCCGGCGTGCTTTGCGACTTCGTCTTCGTTGTTAGGCCAGTCAAGGAATCTTCTGCCGGGCAGATCTTCCTGCCCGTCATCCTTTACGCACTTTGAAAGCTCGGTCAATAAAGACTTCATATAATCGTGCTGTTCTTGTAGATACTTTTTATCCGCAAAGTGCATATACCATTCGTAATGTATGAGCAGCCACCAGATGGAATAAGCGGTAATGCCGTTCATCCAAGTGCCGATAGGCGTCTGATTTCTTACGTGGTCAAGTGATTTCGGAACGACGTCGTTAAAACCGAACGTGGCGAGTATGGTCATGACTTCGGTATGCATATCGCCGATCCAGACGAGCCTGTCGCGTTTTATACCGTCCCACAGATATTCCTGCATGTTAAGATGCGCAGTATACGCGGCGGTCTCCCAAATCTTGTTTACTCTTTCGTCATCGCATTCAAAAGATCCTACGTAATCAAGATCTCTGTAATGGAACACGCCCTGCAGAGCTTTTATGGTTATCTCGGTATTTTTGTCGAGCAGCTCAACGTACAAGAATCTGAAACCGGATTCGTTCGTTTCGTTTGCGGAATAGAATCCTACGTTTATCACTCTGTCGCGGTTTGCATGATCGTTCGTCGTGTTCTTCACGCCGAGCGGAGTGAGCGCTTCCATAACGCTTTCGCCAGTACG
Organism: Clostridiales bacterium; assembly: GCA_016280525.1. Lineage (GTDB taxonomy): Bacteria > Bacillota > Clostridia > Oscillospirales > CAG-272 > UBA1248. The sequence continues at coordinate 1,417 of JAEEGW010000238.1, read as the reverse complement.
GACGAGTAAATTAGCGCGGGGATTGCCGACTATACCTACTACCATAACACGGACGGAACCGCTTATTTCCATACCGAAATCAACGAGGACCGCCGAGTTTTCGCCGTCCGCTCCGTTTTTGATAGCGCAAATAACGGGCTCGCTCAGGGCTACCTGATTGTCTTTTTCAATTAAAAGCGACTCCGCGTTTACAACGGTGCCTTTTGTTAAAACAACTCTTTTCGGTGTTAAGTATCTGCGCGTTCTCGGATCCGTTACGTCTGATCTTAACGCCTCGAATTTATCTGTAAGTCTTGCCATGATTTTCTTCCTTTCTTTTTATTGATTTTATTCTATCACAATATGGATCAAATTTAATGTTTATGATTTTACAAATAATAAAATAAGGTGTTAAATGTAAAAAAACGCCTGCCCAGTCACTGAACAGACGTTAATTATATTGATTTATTCGTACTTGAATACTATAACGCACCAGCCGTTTTCTGATACGTCCGTAACGTATGAAAAAGGCGTTTTCTTCATTGCTTCAAGCACCTCATCTCTGCGCTCCGTAAGTATGCCGGAGGCGATGAAAACAGTGCCCTCGTGAGCGAACTTATACAGCTCCTTGCTCATTCTGATTATTATATCCGCCACAATGTTTGCGCATATCAGATCGTACTGCTTTTTCTCAACATTTGATAAAAGATCCGACACGTCGACTTTTATGTTGCTGCAGCCGTTTTCCGCCGCATTTTCTTTTGCGATCCTGACAGCCGTCGGGTCTATATCGTACGCGTTGACGGATGAAGCGCCTAAAAGCGAGGCGGCTATTGATAAAATACCGCTGCCGGTGCCTACGTCAAGTACGGTCTGATCCGCCTTTATGTATTTTTCAATTTCTTTTATAACAAGCCTTGTCGTCTCGTGCGTTCCGGCGCCGAAAGCCATTCCGGGGTCCATTTTAAGTATCAGTTCGTTTTCTTTTTTGTCGTATTCCTCCCACGCGGGAACGATAACTATTCGATCACCGGCTTTTATGGGATGATAATACTTTTTCCAGGAGTTTGCCCAGTCTTCGTCGGATACGTTTATGACCTCGATATCGCACTTTATACCGTCGGCCGCAATTCTTTCTTTCAGAAAATACAAAGCTTCTTCGGTATTTCTTTCTTCAGATATGAATACGCTGACTGCCGCGTGACTTTTATCAGCGGCAAGAAGATCGTCTTCTATAAGATCCGCGTAGACGTTTTTGAACGTTTCGTCAAGATCCGAATAATCTTCTATCATAAGCCCGCTGTCTATCATGCTCATAACGGCGCACACCTGATCAAGATCTTCGGTTTTGCAGCTGACTTTTATCTGTCTGTAATCCATTACTTTTTATCCTTGAATATTTTATCGAAAAACTTCTGTTTGCTCTTGAAATTGTTTT
>JAEEGW010000237.1 GCA_016280525.1 Clostridiales bacterium | reverse complement strand
TTTTTTTCCTGATCCATTTCTTTACCGCCTGCATTTACAGCTCGATAATCAGGAAATGTCCCTTGCGACAGTCCAATTATATATACCACTTCAAATTGCAGTCCTTTGGACATATGTGCTGAAAGCAATGATACGCCGTTGTTATTGTCTGTCAATTGCGTTTTTCCTAACGAAACATGGTTTCTGAAGGATACAATTGTCCGTTGTTCCGAGGTGACCTGACTTGAATACTTTTGCCAATGCTTTTTCCACATGCTATAAGACCTCCTTTGCAAATTACGCAAGGGAGGTCTTGGGTGTGCGTTATTCCTCCGCCAGATCTGCGAAGGGGGCGTCTGTTCCGACGAAGATTTCGTGTGCGAAGCGGGCGCCGAGGCGTAAGCCGGTGATGAAGTTATCGAGGGTGTTGGCGTCGAGAAGGTCGGCGGAGGCCGAGAGGTACTGCTCAAAGTTCGCGCGTTGTTCCTCGGTGAACGATCCGTTCAGCTTGGACTCGAGGTCGCTCTGTTTTTGCATCAGCTTTTTCACGCGGCTGTCCGGACGGACGGTGCGCTGGCAGGGTGAGAGATTTCCGTAGTATAGGTCTTCCAATATGTTCGGCATGGGGTTCCTCCTGTTATTTCTTATGGTCCATGGAGGAAAAATGCGCGCAGGTGCCGTAAATACTTGGTTTATTTGTGGTTTAGTCAAATCCGTTATCTCCACTCGGACCAATAAATCCGCATGCAAGAGAGGTATTTTCAATTAAGTCTCCTTTACGGGGCTGTCTGTATTCAAGCGGTTATATCTGACGACGAACGTTCAGAAAGGCCATTTATCGATAAAGAACCGTCCGCGTCAGACGTTCCGAAAATGTCGGCATGGTTTTTGTTTCAAGAAAATACGCAATACTCGAGTATTTCAGTTTTGTTGACGCATCAGGATCAACCGAATCATTTATTCTCTTCTCAATTTCATTTACCGAAAGCTGAAAAATCTGATAGATATTAAAACTGATATGCTTTTTTTCTGTATTTTTTTATCGGTTCAAATACGACGTCAGACTCATATTTTTAACGTACATGGTATGGGAAAACGTTCCTATGGTTTCCCACCCCATATTCATACCGTTCAAGCACAGCCCGTCGAGCGATCCGGCTTTGAAATACCTGTCGCCGAGTCCGTGGCGCAGCATATCGTCAAGGTAAGGACGAAGATCGATCTCGATATGCCGCCACTCTCCGTTCGGCTCGGGCGCTCCGTCGCTCCACAGGCTTTTGCCCGGGTAGGCGTATTTTGAGCCGATCAGATATATCATGGCGCCGGACGCGTCGGCTTTGCCGCTGTGCTCCACAGGCTCGTCGAACATAAGCAGACCGGTTGCTGAGAGCGGCGTATATAGTGGTACGCGAGTTTTTTATTGTAATAATAATCCACGACCGCTCGGATATCTGCGGCCATCCGTCGATAAGATTCCACCGGATTATACCCGTCCGCCGCCATTTTGACAGTCTGAACCGCTCGATAAAGAATTTCATCGCCTCAGCCTGCGATATCTGACTTGCAGAGGCAAAATCGTAAAGATCCTCCGGTACCGTGCCGAACAGCGTTTTTATCCGGTTTACCATTAAAGCGGTGCGGTAAGCAAACGGTGCGTTTTTTTCGTACCGGCGTTGACAAACCGTATCCGCCGTGATATAATTGAACAGGCAAATATTCTTGTCGGAGTGAGAAATGAAAAAAGGATCAGAAATGATCATAACGGTATTGGCGAAAAGATATCCCGTTCTGTCCGTATGTGAGTAAGATATCAAAAAACTTGCAGAAGCGCTATAAAAACGGCGGCAAACTGCTCGTATGCGGAAACGGCGGAATAAAACAGCTCGGCATATCCGCGGCGAAAAGACTTTTTTCAAAGGAGCTTACCCGGACCGCTGTTCTGCAAAACGGAAGACGGATTACCGCTTATAACCGCAAAAAGCATAGCGGAAGCGGCGTATAAAGGCGATAAGACCGCAAAAGAAGTATATAAAAAGTCCGCTTATTTCGGGGACAAAATAGGAGACGTCGCCGCCCTGTCCGTTGCGGTCTGCACGGTACGGCGTTCTTAACGTAAGTCCGAAAATCAAAATACGAAGAAAGAAAAAATGAAACTGAACGAAATCCATCTGCGCGATCCGTTTGTGCTGGCGGACGGTGGGAAATACTATCTGTACGGCACGAGAAGAGGCGAGACGACGAAAAAGATACCGTGGCAGGGGCTTGACGTTTATATATCCGAAGATCTGACGGAATGGAGCGAGCCTGTCGAATGTTTTACGCGTCCGGAGAATTTCTGGGCGGACCGCGACTTTTTCGCGCCGGAGGTCTACCGATACAAAGGCTCGTACTATATGTTCGCCAGCTTCAGAAGCGAGACGCGTCTTCGCTGTTCGCAGATACTTAAAAGCGACGGTCCTGCCGGGCCTTTCCTGCCGTTTACCGACGGACCGGTAACGCCGGATGGCTGGACGTGCCTCGACGCGACTTTTTACGTTGACGAAAACGGCGTGCCGTGGACGGCGTTCTGCCATGAATGGACGCAAGTCGGCGACGGCACGATAGAGGTAATGCCGCTTGCCCCCGATCTGTCCGCTCCGGTGAAAGAGCCCGTGACCGTACTCCGCGCCGGCGACGCCTCATGGTCGTATTCCCTGATCGATCCGAGCAGCCGTAATTTCGTTACCGACGGACCGTTTTTCAGAAAAGGGAAAAACGGCAGGCTGTATATGCTCTGGTCGGGCTTTCACGCCGGACCTCAATATTGGTACGTTCAAGCGCTCGCCGTAAGCGACAGTGGAAGCATTCTCGGACCGTGGCGACACGCAGACAAATTCATTTACGACGAAGACGGCGGGCACGGTATGATCTTCGACGGATTTGACGGTAACACGTATCTGATCCTGCACAGTACGAACGTAGACCCGAACGAGCGCCCGCGGCTGTTCAAGATCATAGAAACGGACGACGGATTTGAGATAACGGAAAGAATGGGATAAAACAAGGGGCTGTTTAAAAACCTCGACGATAAATCGAAGCAATTAAACAGCTCTTTTTTTGCATATTTGCCTTCTCCAACCGAGAAGGCTTTCGTAGCATCACTCCACTGCATAGCGGGAGGAATCAAATCTGCGGTAATTTTTTACGCAAAAACATAGATTTACACATCGCGTTTGCTTGTTTTTACATAGAAAAAAGGCTGTTTATTCGCCTAAATCTATTTTTAGGTTTTTAAACAGCCACCCTTTTCATATCGCTTTATAAATAAAGATCTTACTTTGATATCTTTCGCTTATCGTCACGGTCAGGCCGTCGTTTATCAGGTCTTTACCTTTGTACCTCTTCTCTTCTTTCGTGTCGATATCCGTTACGGAATACGTTTTTTCGGGTTCGAGATTTACGAGCTTATAGCGTGACGTTTCGCAGTTCGATCCCGATCTTCTGAAAGCCATAACGATGCCGTCGCACAGATCCGGTCTGTCGTAGCGGTAAGCCGCCCAGCCGCCGTGATCCGGCGACCATCCGGGGTTTTCAAGCGGGTAGAAATCACAGGAAAAATACGGCTGTAAGGTGCGGTATTCTCCGCACATTTTCGCCATATGGTCAAACTGCTCCTCCGTCGGCGTCGGGCGGTCCGTCCACCACCAGCTTCCGACGTACGCGGGCGCGTACGCGCTTCTCGTCGCGTACGTGTCGCCCGGCTTTTTGCACACGCCGCCGGAATACGGTACGAAACGGTTGAATCCGAATATCTGCGTCTGTACGACGTCGGGATCGCGCGTCGGCTCGCAGTACGCGTCGGTCTTCCATACCGGCACCGTACGCTTCAGCGATTCGATATCTATGCGTCTGCCGCCCGAGGCGCAGTTGTCAATTATAAGCCGCGGATATTTTGCACGCAGATCGTCCCAGAGCTTATAAAGATTCATTACGTATTTTATTTCGTTCATACCGCCGCGATACATCTCATCGGTTATGCGCCACGACTGCAGAGGCTCCATATTGAAATCCATACGGAAGCATTTTATGTCGAGTCTGTCGATAAAACCGCATATCATATCGAAAAGATATTCCCGTACCTCGTCAAAATCGAGCCGCAGAAGCAGGTAAAAGCCGTCGAGCGGGTAAAGCCATTCCGGATGCGCGATCGCGAGATCGGTGCCGGGGTACACTCTCTCCGGTTCCATCCACAGTAAAAACTTCATTCCGGCGTCACGCGCGGCGGCGACGACGTCAAGCAGACCGTCCGGGTGCTCGTCCGGCCGTACCTGCCAGTTGCCGACCTGCTTATACCAGTCGGAAGCGCCCGGCTCGCCGCCCTTGCCGTACCAGCCGGCGTCTATCCAGTAATATCCGGCTTTTACGCCGTGCTTTTTGAAGTTCTCTATATGGAAAAGATGCTTTTCCGTGTTCATCCCCATGCCTTCGAGCGCGAAAGGAAGCTCCTCCGGCTTATACGGAGAGCGCTTTTTTATAAGACGGCGGAAGGCGTTGCTCCCGTCGACGCGGCTCCCCTCGTATTCGAGCAGAAGTATCGACGACGTGCGCACGCGCTCGCCGGGGCGCAGCTTGAAGGACGTGTATTCAAGCCCTGTCTTTATGCGTATCACGTCGCCGTCCTCTCTTACAAACGACGCGCGCCACTGCCCCGACCAGCCGACGGCGGCGATTAGTCCTCTGTCTTTCGCGCGAAGCTCGAAAAACGGCATCTGTCCGCTGCACGAACGGCCGCCCCACGGGCGATATTCGCGTCTGAGATTCAGCGGAAGCGACCTTTCGTGCACCGAAAACTCGGTCGCGGTCTGATCCTCGTACAGATAGCTTTCATAGCTTGTGTTTCCCGTCGTTTCGTAAAGCGTGACGGCGGTCTTTTTTCCGTCGGGCGCAAAGCACCAGAGCGCGTCGCAGTCGCATATATCGCTTATAAGTCCGCTTTCGTTCTCCGATTTGTTCTCAAACCAGAGCGACCATTCCGCGGCGTTATATTCTTTATATTCCTCTATGTGAAGCTCTATGCAAAGCCCGTCCGGCAGACGGTATTCGCGCCCGTATCCGGTATTCGTGACCGTTACGGACGGCAGCCCGAACGGTTTGCCCTTGTAATTCAAAGAAAATTGCGGCGTTATATTCATTTTACTGACCTCCCCTGTCGTATAAGCATATTATAAACTCTTTTTTGAGCCGTGTCAAGATGATTATCGTATTGACAAATAAAAATCGCCGTGTTATAATATTTCAAAAGGTTTGTGATGACAGACAGTTTGAAAGGAGAACATTATGATCAAAAAAATTCTGACTTTTGCCGCGGGGCTTTTAGCCCTGCCGTTATGCTGCGCCTCGTGCGTGAATCAGCCTCCGGCTGAAACGGAAACGGAGAGCGTTACGGAGACGGAGACCGTCACGGAGCAGGCAACTGAGCAGGTGACGAATATACCCGAGCCTTCGCCGTATCAGATACCCGACCCGTACCGCGTTGATTTTTCAACGTTCGACGACGCGCTGTTTTCCGCCGCGTTTACAAAGGGGACCTGCGCCGAGCCGGAGAGAAAGGATAACGGCGTTATATTCAGGGCGACTGAGCAGTCGCGCGACCCGAGCGTGTTTTTCAAAATGAACAGTATGTATAAAGCCGCCGGCTATCCCGAAAACGAAAACGGGAACGCCGTGCCGTTCACGCCCGAGGAAAAAAAGGTCATAGTGCTTAAAATACAAGCCGAATGGGGCGGCGCGTTTGAAATGTTTTACGCGACCGGCAGGATAAAAAACGCGCGCTCGGGCTACTCCATAACCGCGGTATACGGCGGCGATTCGGAGTTTTTCGGAGAGCGCAAAACGCAGTATCTTGTATTCGGAGCCGATGATTCGACAAAAGGCTGGGAGCGTACCTTCAACGACAAATTCCGCCTCGATTACACAAATTACGCGGAGGAGGGCGACGAATTCCTTCTGATGTCAGCCGCGTTCTGCACCGACCTTGCCGAAGCGGAATCGTATATATCCGCGGATAAAGTCCCGGAGCCTGAGCCTCCGGCGGTCGAAGCCGGTTATTACGTCTGCCTGTACGAGGACAGACTGCATATACCGAAGGACAACGTAAAAGGCTCCGTATATCAGTCGCTCGACGAGGCGAAAGCCGCCTGCGACAAGCAGAAAAAATACGGTTACCGAGTAGCCGATCAGGACGGCAACGTCGTTTATACGCCGTACACGCTTCTGCAGTGCGATCTTTTACGCGAAGGGAATTATATCACCAAATACGCAAAAAAGACGAAATTCAAATACGGCGATTCCTGTACGAATCCCGGGATAAACCACCGTCCGTTCCGCACGAGCTGCGACCGTCTCGTCGACTGGATACTGTACCGCGCGGGCTTTACCGATCAGCCCTTGATACAGGGCTGCGTCGTTTCCAATCTTGTGACGTGGTGCCAGAAAATGGGCTTTAAAAAGATAACGAAAGTCGAAGATCTTCAGCCGGGCGATATAATCTTCGTAAGACCCGACAAGCGCAATTCGCCTCAGCACGTTTTCATGCTCGCGTCGGAAATAGATAAAAAGGGCAACTCACAGCGCTACGACCACGGCTCCGACACGCGCATAATGTCAAAACAGCCGATGTACGAGCTGTTCGACAAGCCCGAGGCGCCGTTTATGTACGCCTACCGTCCCTCGGCTGACGCGGATAACAATATTTACGCGAAATACACGGAGAATTAAATGAAAAACTTACTTAAAAAATGCGCCGTACTGCTTCTGTCGGCGGCGACGCTTTTATCCGCGGCGTGTACCGGCGATACGCAGAGCACCGAAACCGAAGATACGACCGCCGCCGGAACGGAAACGGAGTCCGTAACGGAGGAGCCGGTCGACAGGTCGGTACCGCAGAGCGGCACGTTCACTCATACGACCTCGCTTGAATTCGGCGAACAGGAGATCGGCATGATAGAAAAAAAAGTATCAGAGGATTACGAATTCAAATCGACAAAGGAATCCGGCGCGGTATTCGGCATAGGAGAGGGCAAGGCCAAGGGCAGCGTAATATCTCTCAACACGAACACGGTCGCCTCCGTAAATATCGGAGTCAAATTCAACGAAAACGGTATCTCAAAATACAGTTTCGGGCTGAAAGCGTCGGACCCCGAGGCTGATTACGACGCCGCGTATTTCGGTCTGAGGCTCGAAAGCACGGGAGCCGCGCCGAACCACGAATCGGCGCGCGTGTGGATACTTATGAAGGATAAAAAAATCGGTATCCGCACTGGAAAATGGCCGCAGTGCAAAATGGTCGCCTCACCCGTGGATTTTTCGGAAGGGGTGACGGTGTATTTCGAGGACGATCCGGTATCGAATATAATTACGGGTTTTTATGACGATAACGGTGAAAAAACGCCGCTCTGCAAACTTGTAATAACCGATACAGCGCTTGAATTTTATTTGGAAGGGAGCGAAAAACCGGATATAACCGACAAGTTATCGGTACCGGTACCGAAAACGGGCTATTCGCGCATTTGGACGCATCACATGAAAAACGCAACGGAAATTTCGGAGCTTAAGATATCAGGCTCCACAACGGTAAAAACGACCGTTCCCGTAGATATGCTGAACTCGCGCGACGTGTTTTCCGACACCTGGGTCGCAATAGACGGCGCGGGAAGAACAACGCCGGACGGCGCGAAAACGCCCGCCGCGACGGATAAAAAGGTCGGTATGTTCTACTTTATGTGGCACAACGCGAAAAGTCAGGGACAAAACCCGCTGTTCGACCATACGGCCGCGTATCTCGAAGGCGGCGCTGACGCGGTATGGGATCTGATACCGAAGGGCAATCTTGGCTTTGCGCATTACTGGGCGGAGCCGTATTTCGGATATTATAATTCCGACGACGAATGGGTGATAAGAAAGCACGGATATATGCTTTCCGAAATGGGCGTGGACTTTATTTTCGTCGACTCGACGAACGGCATTATATACGAAAAAAGTCTCGAGGCGCTGCTCCGCGTGTGGAGCAAAATGCGCTCCGAGGGTCAGAACACTCCTCAGATCTGCTTCCACTGCGGAAACGACGATACGAACGCGGCGTCCTCTCTCAATTACCTTTGGAACAACTATTATTCCGTCGGCAAATACTCCGATCTCTGGTTTTACTGGGACGGTAAGCCTCTGATATTCTTCCCGGACAACGTGGGCAAAACGATATCCGACGAGATGAAAAACTTTTTTACCGCGCGGCAGAGCTGGGCGAACACAAACGACAGCTGGTATAAAAGCAAAAAAGGCAAGGGACGCTGGGCGTGGGCTGATATGTACCCGCAGAAGCCGGGGCTTTCGCCCTCCGGCAAAATCGAGCAGATGATCGTTATGTGCGGCTTCTGGGCTAACGGCAGTTACGGTACGAACGCCGGGCGCAGTTATACTTATAAAAACGGTATTCCAAAGTGTGAGGGCGACTGGGATTTCGGTTACGCGCTCATGAACACGACCTCGGGTCTCGGTCTGGCGTATCAGGAACAGTTCGATCTCGCAAAAGAGACAGATCCGCCGATAATAATGATAACCGGCTGGAACGAATGGTGGGCCGGCCGCTGGGGCGGCTCCTCAAATAACCCGGCGCAGGGACAGACTATCTGCAACGAATACGTCGTGGACCAGAAAAACCCGAAATATCAATGGTATTACGTAGATAATTTCAACACCGAATATTCGCGTGACATTGAACCGATGAAGGGCGGATTCAACGACAACTATTTCTATCAGACCGTGCAGAACGTGCGTATGTATAAAGGCAGCCGCGCCGTCGACGCCGCGTTCGGCCAGTGGGCTATTGATATAAAGGGCGACCCCGGTCAGTGGAATATAGTCGGTCCCGAATACCGCGATTATAAAGGCGACACGGCGAGACGCGACTGGTTCTCCTACGCCGGCAATTTCAGATATACAAACGACACGGGCAGAAACGATATAGTCACCTGTAAGGTCTCGTCCGACACGGACAATCTGTATTTTTACTGCGAATGCGCGGACGAAATAACGCCGCCCGAGGGCGAAAACTGGATGAACCTGTTTATCGACTCCGACAGCAGCGGCGAAACCGGCTGGTACGGTTTTGACTACATCATAAATCGCAGCAGGACAGGCGGCAAAGTTTCCGTTGAGAAATTCACGGACAGCAAGTGGGAATTTGAAAAGGTCGGCGACGCGGAATTCGATCTGCGCGATAACGTGATACAGATAAAAATCCCGCGTTCACTGATACCGACCGGCGAAACGTTCGACTTCAAATGGGCTGACAATTCGGTCGATGACGGTGATATTATGAAGTTCCTCGACAAAGGCGACGCCGCGCCGTCGGGACGTTTCAAATACCGCTATACGACGGCAAAGACAGAGGTCAAGATACCCGGATGTCTGACGTCCGATATGACCGTTCTCAAAGCCGGCTCGTATTACGCTTTCGTGAACGGAAAACAGGTACGGCTCGACGATTCGAGCACGAAAGCCGTTATGCTCGGCAGAGACGAAAAATTCTATATTCCGAAAAGCTTTGCGGAATCGGCGCTCGGTCTCGACTGTTCGGGACTTGAAATGTACGACCATTACGGAATTGTTTACGTGATGCCGGCGGGGGCGCTTGCCGAATGCGGAAAAACAGTTTCGTTCTCGGGCGACGGTCTCGTCGTAATATCATCCTCGAACGTCAATATGGATACGATGACCGCGCTGTACCGCGCATTGACGTAAATTAAATAACAAAAATACCGTTTGCAATCAAGACTGCACGAATTCCGGTTTGCCGAGATAAAGGTGCGTCCAAAACGATCGCTTGTGTCAGATAATCCTCGCTTTTCGGCAGAATAAAACTACTCAGTTCATATAATAATATAAGCGAAAAAATCAAGGCGTTTAATGCCGATTTTTGCAGGATTTCAAGAAAGCTTGCTTTTTTGTCACGAAAAAGCGGAGCCGATGTCGGCTCCCGCCTCTGTCGGTGCTCCTGCCTTCGGCAGAGGTGTCCATCGGACACCCGCACCCCAAGACGCCGATGCGGGCAACATATTCATCTTTCATAGCAAAAATCCTCCTTTGCGATACCATTGTACTGCGAAGGTGGATTTCTGTAAATTATGCGATTTTCAATTCTGGTCATGGAGGAAAAATGCGCGCAGGTGCCGATAACACTTGATTTTTTTGTGGTTCGGTCAAATCCGTTATCTCCGGTCGGACCATACCACTTTAGCGCTTTAAAGTGATGAATTTTCAGCTGGGACAGAAGATAATACAGACCTGAATCTTTACTTTTTTGTAAATTACAGCGAATTATCTTTACTTTTTCGTTCTTTTGTGTTATAATAAGTAAAGATGAAAGAGGGGTGTGCTATGTTTTCATATAAAGGGCTGGAACAAAAGCTGAACGAACGAAATATTGGACGTTCTGATCTGACAAAACTGTTAGGGCTTTCTTCGCGGACGGTCGCAAAGATTGGCAAAGGAGAGAAGCTTTCGCGCGGCGTTATGGAAAAGCTCGCCGCTTTCTTTGAATGCAAATCCGAAGAATTATGCCGGGAGATTTCGGACAACCCGATCCTGCAAACGCTGCGTGAGGAAAAAGATGCGAAGATCTCCGGAGGGCTTTATCACGAGCTGCAGGTACGTATGACCTACAACTCCAACCATATCGAGGGAAGTAGGCTCACGGAGGATCAAACGCGTTTGATTTTTGAAACGAACACGCTGAACGTAGGAGACGGCGTGCCAGTAGACGACGTGCTGGAAACGGTGCATCATTTCCGCGCCATTGACTACGTCATCGATTCGGCGGACGATGTTCTCACCGAGGATGTCATCAAAAAACTGCACTATATTCTCAAGCACGATACCAAGGATTCGACGCTTGATTGGTTTGCGGTAGGTGACTATAAAAAACGTCCGAACGTGGTCGGTGGGCGAGAAACGGCGAAGCCAAAGGAAGTGCCGGCGCGGATGAAAAAGTTGCTCGAAGAATACAACGCAAAGCAGGTTATAACGATCAACGAAATTGTCGCCTTCCACGCCGAATTTGAAAAAATCCACCCGTTTCAGGATGGCAACGGGCGCGTCGGTCGGCTTGTCGCGTTGAAAGAATGTCTGCGTTTTAACATCGTGCCATTCATTATTGAAGACAGCAAAAAGGCGTATTACTATCGCGGTCTGTCCGAGTGGGACAAAGAAAAGGGCTGGCTTACCGACACATGTCTTGACGGGCAGGATACGTTCAAAAAACTGCTTGCAATGTTTGAAATAGAGGCAAACTAAGAAAAACACGAAGCCATAATAAAAAGTCAAGTATGATGTGATTAATCGTACTTGACTTTATTATTTTCTTATGGTCCATGGAGGAAAAATGCGCGCAGGGTGCCGATAACACTTGGTTTTATTTGGGTTCGGTCAAATCCGTTATCTCCACTCGGACCAAGTTATAAAAGGTACAATTCAAATACCGATCTCGCGTTCAGAGCGGGAACGCAACCGCTTCGGCGTACAGCTTTTTCAGTATAGCGATAAACGCCGAAAGCGGTTTTCTTCCGTCGTCCCTGTGCGTGCAGAGAACACAGAAAAAGCTTTCCTCGCAGTCGAAGGGGATCCACGCGAACTGGCCGCTGTGGTCATTCAGGAATCCGGGAGCAAGGCACACGCCGCGCTCCGCCGCGACGTTGGTGCGCGTCGTGTCGTGGTCCGGGCTGTTGAAATAATCGATCTTCCCCGACGCGATCAGACGGTGCTG
>JAEEGW010000033.1 GCA_016280525.1 Clostridiales bacterium | reverse complement strand
CAGCTTGCCGATCCGATGATCATAATCCTGATCGTTGCCGCGATAATATCCGCGGTGATAGCCGTAACGCAGAAGGAATCTTTTGCGGACGTTATAATAATAGGTATCGTCGTTATACTTAACGCGGTACTCGGCGTATATCAGGAAAACAAGGCGGAAAAAGCGATAGAGGCTCTGCAGCAGATGACGGCCGCGACGTCCAAAGTCATACGCGACGGCGTTATGCGCGTTATAAAGAGCGAAGATCTCGTCGCCGGCGATATAATAGTGCTTGAAGCCGGTGATTCCGTACCCGCCGACGCGAGGATAATCGAATGCGCATCGCTTAAAGCCGAGGAATCCGCGCTGACAGGCGAATCCGTCCCGGTAAACAAGACGGTCATGACGCTTACCGCAAAGGACGACGGCAACGTACCGCTCGGCGACAGAAGCAACATGGTCTACATGGGTTCCACTATCGTTTACGGTCACGGCAAAGCCGTTATAACCGAAGCCGGTATGGATACGGAAATGGGTAAGATAGCAGACGCGCTGACGCAGGCGGAGGAAGGCAAAACGCCGCTTCAGATAAAGCTTGCGGAGCTTTCCAAAATACTTACGTATCTCGTAATCGGCATCTGCGTTATAGTTTTCGCGGTATCCGCGTTCAAGGACGGAAACTTTATAAACGATATAAAGACCGGAACGTTCAAGCCAATTATAGATATGCTCATGATAGCCGTATCGCTTGCAGTCGCGGCGATACCCGAAGGTCTTGCTACGGTCGTAACGATAGTTTTATCGATAGGCGTTACCAAAATGTCAAAGCGCCAGGCTGTCATAAGAAGGCTTACGGCGGTCGAGACTCTCGGCTGCACGCAGATAATCTGCTCCGACAAAACCGGTACGCTCACGCAGAACAAAATGACGGTCGTACGCGAATACGGCTCCGATCAGAAGCTGCTTGCGGAAGCCATGGCTCTCTGCTCCGACGCGCAGATAGGGCAGTCCGGCGAGGCGGAAGGCGAGCCTACGGAAAACGCGCTTGTCAACTACGCGAACAAAATAGGCGTAAACAAGACGGAATATGATCAAATTCAGAAAAGAGTAGGCGAGGCGCCGTTTGACTCAATGAGAAAAATGATGTCAACGGTACACGCAAAAGACGGAGCGTACATTCAGTATACGAAGGGCGCGCCGGACGAAGTGCTCAAAAAATGCACGTATATATTAAAAGACGGCTCGGTAAAGCCGATGACGGACGCAGACAGAGCCGAAATAGCCGAGCAGAACCGCCAGATGGCGGACAGCGCTCTGCGCGTGCTCTCCGCGGCGTACAAGACTTACGAGCAACTGCCGGAGAGTTTTGACGCAGAGGATATTGAAAAAGATCTTATATTCATTGGTCTTTACGGTATGATAGACCCCGTAAGACCGGAGGTCAAGGCTTCTATCGAAGAGTGCCGCAGAGCCGGCATCCGCCCGATAATGATAACCGGCGACCATATAAACACCGCCGTTGCGATAGCGAAAGAACTGACGATCATATCCGACGCATCGCAGGCGCTGACAGGCGCGCAGCTTGACAAAATACCGGACGAACAGTTCAAACGCGACGTCGTAAAGTATTCCGTCTACGCGAGAGTCCAGCCGGAACATAAAGTAAGGATAGTAAACGCCTGGCGCAACCTGGGCAGAATAACCGCCATGACCGGAGACGGCGTAAACGACGCTCCGTCCATCAAGGCGGCCGATATAGGCGTAGGCATGGGTATAACCGGTACGGACGTCACTAAGAACGTAGCGGACATGGTCCTGGCGGACGACAACTTTGCGACGATAGTCACGGCTGT
Source organism: Clostridiales bacterium (assembly GCA_016280525.1). Taxonomy (GTDB): domain Bacteria; phylum Bacillota; class Clostridia; order Oscillospirales; family CAG-272; genus UBA1248. The sequence continues at coordinate 6,594 of JAEEGW010000033.1, read as the reverse complement.
TGAAGAAGGCAGAAGGATATACGATAATATAAAGAAATCAATCCAATTCCTGCTTTCGTCCAACCTGTCCGAGGTCGTATCCGTATTCACCGCCACGATGATAGGCTTCACGCTGCTGAAACCCGTTCACCTGCTCTGGATAAACCTTATAACGGACTGCTTCCCCGCTCTTGCGCTCGGTATGGAGAAATCCGAGAGGGATATAATGGGACGTCCCCCGAGAGACCCGAAAGCCGGTATCTTCTCCGGCGGCGTGGGATTTGACTGCGTGTATCAGGGACTTATGGTGACCGTCCTCACGTTTGCCGCGTACGTTATAGGCCACATGATGGAAGGCGGAAAATTTGAATTCATAGATTCCGCGGACGGTATGACGATGGCGTTCCTTACCATGTCGATGGCGGAGATATTCCATTCGTTCAATATGAGAACGGTAAGAAAATCCATATTCACGCTGAAAAATCAGAACTGGTATCTTCTCGGCGCTATGGTCCTGTCTCTTATACTCACATCAGCCGTAATTTATATACCGGGGCTCAACACCGCGTTCGGTTTTACAAGCATCAGCTTCACCGAATACGCCGTCGCGATGGGTCTTGCGTTCCTTGTCATACCGATAGTTGAGATAGTAAAACTGATACAGAGAGCGGCGAATAAAAACAAAAAAATTAAGAATTAAGAATTCAGAATTAAGATAGGATCGGGAATTTGTTGCTCATGATTAAAGTAAAAAAACTCCCTCAGTCATCCAGAAATTTTCCCGGATGACAGCTCCCTCGGAGAGGGAGCCTTGATTTGCCTCCCTCTTTGAGGGAGGTGGCACGGCAAAGCCGTGACGGAAGGAGTTTTGTATAAATTTTTCTACAAAAAGATCGGGAGCTTCTGCTCCCGATTTTTTTATTCGATTGTTATTATTGCTCCGCGGCAGGTTTCGAGGTCGAATTCGTAAGTATCGTCTTTCTTATTTAGAGACACCGTGCCTTCTCCGCTGTAAACTTTTACCGTTCTTTCTCTTACGGAGAAGCTGATCTTCGCTTTTGAAGGAGATTTGTCGTACGCGTCGGATACGTTGCAGATCACGTAAGCAGATTTTGACGGGTCCGTTTTGTGTATCATCTGCCCGACTGCAAGTCTGCCGTTTTCCGCTTTAAGATCTCTTACAACGCCTGTATCAAGCGATTTTACCGGTTTTATCTGCGGGAAATCGTGAAGCCACGCTTCGTTTTCAAAACCTATAAGATGCGTGTCGACGTTTCTGTATTTCATATACACACCGGATAATTTCATTATTTCCGCGTTTATATTTTTGAGCTTATCGTACTGTTCCGTTTTGTTTCCGTTCGTATCGAGCACGTTGTTGCTCCACCAGCCGCCCGTATAGCAAGCCCAGTTTATTACGGTCGCGCCGTAGCACAAAGCGGTATACGCCTGATAACGCAGTTTGTTTTCAGAGGTAAATACGTTCGGGTCAAGACTGTTTACCTGCGGTATGTACCAGAAGTCGCGTCCCGTTTTCCTGCACGCGTCGGCAACAATGCGGTAATTATCGTACATTTTGCCTTCGCCGATGCTCTCCGGCAGCGAATAAATGTAGAAATCGTAGCTGATATAAGGCAGAGCTATTTTTTTAATATATTCATCAATATGCTCCTCATACGTTGCCGTTCCGAGCTGAGATAAAGTCTGATCCTCGCTGTTGGTCGCGACGGACGCGTAGTTCGGATATAGATTAAGATACGGGAACTGATTTACAAAAAGTCTGTCAACAGTATCCGCGACTTTGCCGTAGTATTCAAAATCAAGCGCGGACGGCTCGTCGCCTATATCTACGCCCCATATTGCGGGATGATCTGCGAAATTCTTTTTGCCTTCGTAATAATTTTCTATCGGGTTCAACTCGGCAAGTTTGCCGGCTCTTTCTCCGTCGCCGCCCCACCAGTGCGGGAATATGCCCGTTACAATGCAGCCGACGTGATATTTTTCAAGCAGATCGAGCGTTTTTTCGTCCGGTGTGCCGAAGCATACGATAAGCTCAATACCGCATTCCGCAAGCTCTTTTATATGCTGCTCCGATCTGGCGTACGGCTGCAGGATATACGCGCCTAAAATTATTCTGTCTTTTTCAAATATTTTATTCATTGCATAATCGCTCCTTTCTTTTTTCTTTTTGATTATAACACGAACGCGCAAAAAAATCAAGCCTTACCGCGCTTATAAACCTGATATCGGGAGGCAAATCGGGCAAATCACAAAAAAATAATGCGAAAATAATTATTTTTTGCAAATTTTTGAGTATTTTTTGCAAAAAACTCTTGTCAAATCCGATTTTATAGTTTATAATACATCTTGAATACATTTATCAGAACTAATTCAGGAGATAAAACTATGTTTGAAAACGATTTTATGAAGATCACAGTCGCGGGAGTAGGCTGCGGCGGTAACAACTCCGTTTGCCGCGTTGCTGACGCAAAACCAAACGGAATAACTTATTACGGTATAGATACCGATAAAAAAGCTCTGCGCTCGTCCGCGGTCACGCCGATACATCTCGGCGCAAATCACGGCTCCGGCAGAGGCTGCGGCGGTAACGCTTCTCTCGGCAAAGCCGCGGCGGAAGAAAACTACGAACTTCTTCTCGATCTGTTCAAGGACTGCGTCGTCGCGTTCATCGCGGCAGGTCTCGGCGGCGGTACGGGTTCCGGAGCCGCTCCGATAGTTGCGAAAGCCGCTCACGAAGCCGGCGCTCTTACGATAGCCGTAGTAACAAAGCCGTTTGCATTTGAAGGCTCGCGCAGAATGGCTGTCGCGGACGTGGGACTTGAAGAGCTCCGCAAATATTCCGACGCCGTTATAATCATCCCGAACGAGAACGTCAAGAACTCCACCACGCAGAAGATCACGTTTGCCAACGCCTTCCGTCTTATTGACGACGTTTTGTGCGAAAGCGTTCTGTCCGTGCTTGAAATACTCACCAAAGCAATGCTTATCAACATAGATATCGCGGATATCAATACGGTCCTCCGCAATTCCGGCGATATATTCATAGGCAACGCCGTTGCGGAAGGCAACGACAGAGTCAGAAAAGTTGTTGAAGCCGTTATCAAGAACCCGCTTCTTGAAAAAGGCATGAACGACGCGAAGGGCTTAATCATATATCTTTCCGCGAACCACAACGTATCGCTTGAAGAGATTAACGATATCTCCAACAAGATAGCGGAAACGACCTCGCCCGACGCGAATATCATCTGGGGCTTTGACTTTGACGATTCTCTTGGAGATCTTATCAAAGTATCCATAATTGCTTCCGGCGTAAAATAATACAAAAATATTGTATAAATTGCATAAAACCGTGATTCAAATCGCGGTTTTATGTATTTTATTCTCCGAATTTCAAAATTTATGCATATTTTTTCATTTATCCTATTGACTTTTGCATATTTATGCAGTATAATGCATACATAAAAATTCGGAGGCGAAATAAAATGAATAAAGATAATATCAAAAAAGTAGTGCTTGCATATTCCGGCGGTCTTGACACGTCCGTTATTATACCGTGGTTAAAGGAAAACTACAACAACTGTGAGGTCATAGCCGTTTCCGGCAACGTAGGCCAGGGCACGGAGCTTGACGGACTTGAAGAAAAGGCCATAAAGACCGGCGCGTCAAAGCTTTATATAGAAGATCTGACGGAGGAATTCGTAAACGATTTCATAATCCCGACGGTACAGGCAGGCGCCCTTTATGAAAAATATATGCTCGGTACGTCGTTTGCACGTCCGATAATAGCCAAAAGGATCGTAGAAATAGCTTTGGCGGAAGGCGCGGATGCTATATGCCACGGCTGCACCGGCAAAGGCAACGACCAGGTCCGCTTTGAGCTTGCAATAAAGGCGTTTGCGCCGGATATGAAGATAATCGCCCCGTGGCGTGAATGGAGCATCAAATCGCGTGAGGAAGAAATAGATTACGCTGAAGCTCACAACGTACCGCTCAAAATAACGAGGGAGACGAACTATTCAAAGGATAAGAATCTCTGGCATCTCTCGCACGAGGGTCTTGATCTTGAGGACGCCGGCAACGAGCCGAAATACGAGCAGCCGGGATTCCTTGAAATGAGCGTTTCCCCGCTCCAGGCGCCGGATGAGCCGACTTACATAACGCTTGATTTTGAAGAAGGCAAGCCGGTCGCTTTGAACGACGAGAAAATGAGCGCAAAAGATATAATTCTGAAGCTCAACGAGCTCGGCGGCAAAAACGGAATAGGACTGCTCGATATTATAGAAAACAGGCTCGTAGGTCTCAAATGCCGCGGCGTATACGAAACCCCGGGCGGCGAGATACTCTATTTTGCGCACGATTATCTCGAAACGCTGACTTTGGATAAGATGACGATGCACAAAAAGCAGGAGCTTTCCATCTCGTTTGCGGAGCTCGTTTACAACGGCCTGTGGTTTTCTCCTCTGCGCGAGGCGTTATCCGCTTTCGTTACGTCAACGCAGAAGCACGTTACGGGTAAAGTAAAACTCAAACTCTACAAGGGCAATATTATAAAAGCCGGCGTCTGGTCTGATTACGCGCTGTATTCCGAAGAGCTTGCGACCTTCGGCGAAGACAACGTTTACAACCAGGCTGACGCTACCGGATTTATAAACCTTTTCGGTCTTCCGACAAAGGTACAGGCTCAGGTATATAACAAAAAATAAGAGGTAAAAATGAAAAAAATGTGGGCGGGCCGCAGCGACGGCGTAACCGATAAAACAGCGGACGATTTCAATTCTTCCATATCATTCGATTCCCGTATGTTCTGCGAGGACATAACGGGGAGCATAGCGCACGCGCAGATGCTTGCTCACAAAAATATAATTTCGACAATAGAAGCCGAGCTGATAGTCGACGGGCTTGCCGGCATACTTGACGATATGCAGAGCGGCGCGCTGTCTCCCTCCCCCGACTGCGAAGATATACACATGTTCGTTGAGCAGGTTCTGACGGACCGCATTGGCGATACCGGAAAGAAACTGCATACGGCGAGGAGCAGAAACGACCAGGTCGCGCTCGATCTCCGTATGTGGACGAAGACGAATACAGATACCGTCACAGGCAAAATAAAGCTCCTCGTCTCCGCGCTGGCGGACAAAGCGGAAGAATATAAAGACGCGATAATGCCGGGATATACGCATCTTCAGCGCGCGCAGCCCGTGACTTTCGGTCATTATCTCTGCGCTTACGCAATGATGCTGTTGCGCGATATTGACAGGCTCAAAGACTGCAAGAAGCGCACCGACGTGTCTCCAATCGGCTGCTGCGCGTTAGCCGGAACGACGTACGATACCGACAGGCAGTTTGAAGCGCAGCTTCTCGGTTTTTCATCCGTCTGCGAAAACTCGCTTGACGGCGTGTCCGACCGCGATTTTGCAATTGAGTTTTTATCCGCATTATCAACTCTTATGATGCATCTGTCGCGTCTATCGGAGGAGATCATTCTCTGGTCAAGCTGGGAATTCGGGTTTATAGAGCTGTCGGACAGCTATACGACCGGCTCGTCTATCATGCCGCAGAAAAAGAATCCGGACATGGCGGAGCTTGCCCGCGGTAAGACCGGCCGCGTTTACGGCGATCTTATGACGCTTCTTACCGTTATGAAGGGACTTCCGCTTGCGTACAACAAGGATATGCAGGAAGACAAAGAGCCGGTATTCGACGCGGTCGACACGGTGATAACGTGCCTTGACGTTTACGTCGGAATGATAAAAACTATGAAGGCAAAGACGGAAAACATGAAAAAAGCCGCGCAGAAGGGCTTTATAAACGCGACGGATCTTGCAGATTATCTCGTTATAAAAGGTCTGCCGTTCCGCTCCGCTTATAAGATCTCCGGACAGATCGTTTCATACTGCATACAAAACGACAAAACGCTGGAGGCGCTTACGCTTGACGAATACAGGCAGTTCTCCGCTCTTATAGATAACGGAATTTACGAAGCTGTCGATCTATACAACTGCGTGTCAAAGCGCCAAAGCTACGGCGGAACTTCCGTAGCGTCGGTTGAAAAGCAGATAAAATACATAAAAGAGGCTGTGATATGAGTTTATATAAAAAGAGCTTTTTAAAACTTCTTGACCTGTCGGGCGAGGAGATAGAGTATCTTATAGCGCTTTCCGAAAAATTCAAAAAGCTGAAAAAACAGGGCACGTCTCACAAACTGTGCGCGGGAAAAAGCGTGGCTTTGATATTTGAAAAAACGAGCACGCGCACACGCTGCGCGTTTGAGGTCGCCTCATACGATCTCGGCATGCATCCGGTCTATTTGGCGGAAGGCTCGCAGATAGGCAAAAAGGAGAGCATAAAAGACACGGCGAGAGTTCTGGGCAGGATGTTTGACGGCATCGAATACCGCGGTTACGGGCAAAAGATCGTTGAAGAGCTTGCGGCGTTCTCCGGCGTTCCGGTGTGGAACGGTTTAACAAACGAATTCCACCCGACGCAGATTTTAGCCGATATGCTGACGATAAAGGAACATTTCGGCAGTCTCAAAGGCAAAAAGCTCGTGTTCATGGGCGACGCGCGGTACAATATGGCAAACTCGCTTATGGT
>JAEEGW010000236.1 GCA_016280525.1 Clostridiales bacterium | reverse complement strand
GACGGCGAGAGGATAGCGCAGCTTTTGCTTCTGCCCATCATCCGCGGCGAGTTTGAAATTGCTGATACGCTGTCCGATACGGAGCGCGGATCGGGCGGCTTCGGCTCCACGGGAGCGTAACGGAGGTATTTATGGAAACCATTATTTTAGCGTCCCGTTCTCCGCGGCGCGCGGAGATATTAAAAGCGGCCGGCATACCGTTTGAGGTGATATGCGCGGACGCGGACGAAACTCCGGTAAAAAGCGTTACCGCGGCGGAGCTGACAATGGGCTTTGCCTCGCGCAAGCTGCGCGCCGTGTTTGAGCGCGTCGGCGACGAGCGCCTTATTTTAGCGGCGGACACGGTTGTTTGCAGGAACGGCGAGATATTCGGCAAGCCGAAGGACGAGGACGACGCGGAGCGTATGCTCACGCTGCTGTCCGACGGCTGGCACGAGGTCTATACGGGCATAGCTTTGCAGAAAAACGGCAAGCTGATAATAGATTTTGACGTCACGCACGTAAGAATGAGAAAAATGGAGCCGGCTGAGATAAAGGCTTACATAAAAACGAAAGAGCCCATGGACAAAGCCGGCGCTTACGCCGTGCAGGACGTGGGAAGCATTTTCGTATCACGGCTTGACGGCAGCTTCCACAACGTTATGGGCCTGCCTATCAGTCTTGTGTGCGACCGTTTGTCGCGCGACTACGGCATATATGTACTTGAATAAATAACGAGGGCGTAAAAATGGACAGAAAAACGGGTATAGATCTCGGAACGTCAAACACAAGGATCTGCGTAAAAGGCAAGGGCATAGTTATAAACGAGCCGACGGCGGCTGTTTTTGACGCGGAAAGAGAGCTTATCTGCTACGGCGAAAAAGCAAAGCGGCTGATAGGCAGAACGCCTCCGGAAAAGGACGCGGTCACGCCTCTGCGCAGCGGAGTCATAGCGAATTTTGAAGACTGCGTGGATATGCTGTCCGCAATGCTCGGCGACGCGGGTCTCCGCGGCGTAATATCAAGGCCGAAAATAGCCGTTTCCGTGCCGGGAGGCATAACGGAGGTGGAGCGCAACGCTTTTGAAAACGCATGCGTCGCCGCGTCCGGCGGAAGAGACGTTTTTATGCTTATAAAACAGCCCATGGCGGCGGCCGTAGGCTGCGGCGTTGACGTTATGAACACGCGCGGCAGACTTATATGCGACATAGGCGGCGGCAACACGCAGACGTCCGTTATAGTTTACAGAGGAACGGTCAGCTCCGGCGCGGTGCGCACGGGCGGCGTTGATATGGACGAGGCGATAGTGCGCTACGTCAAGGATATGTACAGCGTTACGATAGGTCAGCAGACCGCGGAACAGATAAAGCTTGCGATAGGCTCCGCTCACAGACTGACGGAATCCGGCGAATACGGCGTTTACGGCAGAAATCTGCTCACGGGGCAGGTCGTGCGCGTTGTTCTCCGCTCCGGCGAGGTGCGTGAGGCGGTGACCGGCGTGCTTGACGTGATAACGGATCACATAAAAGGCGTGCTTGAAAACATACCCGCGCAGCTTTCCGCGGACGTGTTTGAAAGCGGGTTGACGCTCTGCGGCGGCGCCGCGCTTCTGCCCGGTATTGACAGATATTTCGCGGACAAGCTCAGTATGACGGTCAATATCGCCGACGATCCGGCTCTGTGCGTATGCCGCGGCACGGAAAAAATACTTGATTCTTCCGCGGAGCTTTTACAGGTCGTCTCCGCGGGCGACGAAGACTGACCCGGTGGTTTTATGAAATTTTTCAAAAGCAAATTTTTTATAATAACGCTCATTGTCACGGTGCTTATCGCCGCGGTGTTTACGGCAATGAGCCTTTTCGGCTATTCTTCCTACATAAAAGCCGGCATAAACTACGTCACGACGCCGATACAGAAACTGTCTGACGCGGTCGGGCGCGCGCTTGACGGCTACGCTTCTTATATAACAGAATTCGACAAGCTGAAAAAAGAAAACGAGGAATTAAAAAATCAGATAAACGAGATGCTTGACGACGTGCAGTCCGCAAAAGGCGTAAAGGAAGAAAACGACAGGCTGCGCCGCATGCTGGAAGTAAAAGAAGAGCATCTTGACTATAAATTCGAGCCGGCGGACATAGTCGGGCGCGAAGACGGCAACTATATGACCGTCTTTACTCTCGGGCGCGGCAAAAACAACGGCATAGACAAAGATATGCCCATAATCTCGGCAAACTCCGGGCTCATAGGCAGGATAACGGACGCGGGCGCTACGTGGTCAAAGGCGTGCTCCATAGTGGATATGGATTCGTCCGTGGGCGCTTACGTTGAGCGCAGCCGCAGCTCCGGCATAGTAGTCGGCGACTACGAGCTCGGACTCCGCGGCTTATGCAAGATGGCGTATATGCAGAGCGACGCGGATATAGAAGTGGGCGACAGGATACTCACGTCCGGCGTCGGCTCGGTATACCCGAGAGGACTAATCATAGGAACCGTAACGGAAGTAAGCTACGACGAAAGCCTTAGGACGAAATACGCGGTGATAAAACCGTACGCGGAGATATCCGGCCTCAGCTCCGTAATGGTGCTTACGTCGTTTGAGAGATACGTGGAGGAATAATGCAGAAAAAAAACGCCGCCGCGGTAATGCGGATGATACTGACAGCTGTATATACGGCCGCCGCAGTGCTTTTGCAGTGCAGCGTTTTTCCGCATTTGCGCCTTTTCGGCGCCATACCGGAGCTGACGTTATGCGTTATAGTCTGCGTATCCTGCTGGGAGGATGAAAAATTCTCGTGCATTCTGGCGGTCTGCGCCGGATTTCTGCTTGACACGGTGGGATCGGACAAATTTACGTTGTCGCCGCTTATGTTTTTGCTTTCGGCGTGCGTTTCCATATTACTTGCAAAGCGCGTTTTCGCGGGCAAGCTGATACCCGCAGTAATATCAGGCGGCGCGGCGCTCGCGGCGGGCGCGGTGAAAACCACGCTTATACTCGCCGCAAAAGGCGCGCCGGTAAACGCGGCGATATTACACACCGCTTTGCCGCAGCTTTTGTACGGCGCGATAGTTTTTATACCCGTGTTTTTGCTGTCCGTTTTGCATTTCCGTATTTTCAGAAACAGTTTTGATCTTGGCAGACTGCGCGCGGGCGCGCGGGCGTGAGGTGACGATATGCAGCAGAATAAAAGAAAATTCAATATAAGATATATACCGCTGTACGTCCTGTACGCCGCCGCGTGTATTTTGTTTTTCGTAAAACTGGTAAACATTCAGATAACGGGCACGGACAGATACGTAAAGACGATGTCCATGACGCACGAGCGCGAGGTCGCCGTGCAGTCTATCCGCGGCGAGATATACGACAGGAACGGCGTGCCGCTTGCGACGAACGAATACTCGCAGACGCTTCAGCTCGACTACTCTTCCCTGCCGGCGGACAACGGCGAAAAAAACGCGACGCTTGCCTCTATCGTCTCCGTGCTTGACAAATGCGGCCGCGAAGCCGAGACCGTGCTTCCGATGACCGGCACGTATCCGCACATGGAATACGACGAAGAGATGATGCAGACGCAGCTTTGCAAAAACAGGATGTATAAGTTCCTTATATATCACAACATAAAATCGGGGCTCAAATGCCTTGATCTGTACGAGGAGATATTAAAAGAATATGCGCTTTTAGACGAGGACGGCGAGCATATATACGACACGCATACGGAGGATATTATAGTCCGGATAAGATACAGTCTTGACTGTACCGATTTTGCGCCGGGCAATCCCTACCCGCTCGTCTCCGACATAGACCTGAAGACCGCCACCGCCGTGCTTGAAAGCGGCTGCAAGGGCGTGCTCATCAAAAAAGACTGCGTGCGCGTATACGGCGTACCCGGCGTCGGCTCAAACGTCATAGGCAGGATAGGCAAGATACCCGCGGACAAAATGGACGAATATCTGGCAAAAGGCTACTCCTACGACGCGACCGTCGGTTTAAACGGTGCGGAAGCCGCGTTTGAGGATATGCTGCGCGGAGAGGACGGCGTGACCGTCTACGTTGAGGACGATTACGGAAACGTTTTAGATTCATACGTTAAAAAAGAGCCCGTACCGGGCAGGAACATATATCTTACGATAGACATAGAACTGCAGGAAGCCGCGGAAAAAGCTCTCGGCTCGCAGATAAGAAAGATCGTCGCCGACGCAAGAGCGACAGGCATAGCGGACAGCGGAGAAAAAGCGGACAGCGGCGCGCTTACGGTATTTTCCGCAAAAACGGGCGAGGTGCTGGCGCTCGCGTCGTATCCGACGTACGATCTGACGACCTTTTCGGAAGACTACGCGGAGCTTGCCTCAAACCCCGCGAAACCTTTGTTTGACCGCACCGTTTCCGGCGCGTATCAGCCCGGCTCCACGTTCAAGCTGGCCACCGCGATATCCGGACTTATGAGCAAGTCCATAACGCAGTTCACATGCATAAACGACACCGGTAAATATACTTATTACGACGACTATCAGCCGTCCTGCTGGTTAAGAAGCGGCCACGGCGAGCTTGAGCTTGTTGACGCGATAGGCGCGTCGTGCAACTATTATTTCTATGAAACGGGCAGGCGCACCGGCATAGAGGAGATGAACAAATACTGCAGACAGCTCGGTTTGGGCGAATACACGGGAATCGAGCTGCCGGAGACGAAGGGCATACTCGCAAGCCCGGAATATAAGGAATCCATAGGTCAGCGCTGGAGCCCCGGCGATACGCTGCAGGCGGCAATAGGTCAGTCGTACAACAGCTTCACACCGCTTCAGCTCTCGTCGTACATAGCCGCCGCGGTCAACGGCGGAACGAGATACAAAGCGACGCTTCTGCTCAGATCCTGCAACTATTCCGGCTCCGACGTGCAGGAAAATCAGCCTCAGGTGCTCGGGATAGTGGAAATGGACGAGACCGCGCAGGACTGCGTGAAGCGCGGTATGAAACGCTCCAAAGAGCTGACCACAGCCACAAAAGAATACAAATTCCCGATAGGAACGAAGACCGGTACGGCGCAGACGAGCAAGACGAACAACAACGCCGTTCTCGTGGCTTTCGCCCCTTACGACGACCCGGAAATAACGCTCTCCTGCGTTATTGAAAACGGCGCGAACGGAGGAAACGCCGCGCAGCCCGTACTCGATACGATATCCTACTACTTCAATTTAAGCAAAAACGGCACGCGTCTGCCCCCGAGACAGACCGAACAAACTCCGGCCGAATAAAACGATATAAAACATACACCTAAGGAGCAAAAAAAGGAAAAAGCTTATTGCAGTGATACTGGCAGCGGTAATGCTTGCCGCGGTCGCCGCGGGATCCGGCGTTGTTGCGCTTACTGATCCGACAGCCGACTGGGAGCAGACCGGCGACCCGTCCACTTACCTTGATACGTTCGCGCCCGACGGAGCAGGCTTTGTGACTTCTCTGCTCGGCCTGTTCTGATAAATTAAGACAAAGCAACAAAAAACGGCCCTCTCCCGTTTTACCGGAAGAGGGCCTTTTTATATTTGTTTTTGCTTATCAGTATGAAACGTACAGATCGTTCAACGCCGCGTCTGCGGCTTCGCTGTCGGACAGATCTGCCGTCGTGATTATCGCCGTGCCGATACCGTTCTGCGTGTAATTGAGCTCCGCTATATGCGCGGCGGCGTTGAGCGGTACGTACAGAACGCCGTCTTTGACAAACGGCGCGACGGGTATCCGATACGTGTCGTTATTACACTTAACGTCCGTCCCGTCCGCTTTGAACGTAAACGTTTTGTTTTTATACGTTACCGCCGCCGTGTTGTCTGATACGGTGACAGTCATATCCTTGATCACGCCGAGCGAGGCCGCGGGAACGAACAGTCTGTTCTTATACATAACGGGCACGGCCGCCGTATCCGCTTCGCAAACGGGGACGGTCCTGCCGTTTGATAACGCGTACGGCCTGCCTGACGTAAACGACGCGCCGTCTCCGACGACCGTTTTTACGTTATCCGTAAGCTGTGTTTCTTTAGCTTCCGTCCTGTACGCATAGCTGAAACGCGCGTTGGGCGCGGCGTCGCCGAGGTCCAAAAACTGCATTATCTCGCCCGTTTCCGTACTGTTGTCCGCCCACTTGAAATCGAAATCAGAACCTAAACCGCAGGCGCCGTCGTCAAGTTTTATTACGACGTAGTTTTCACCGGTATATATTTCGCTTTTTCCGGCGCTCTCGGTTTCCCAGCCGTTGTTTACGAATTTTTCAATTGAGCCGTTATCGCGGTTTACAATAAGGTCGTATCCGTACCAGCCGGTTTTGCCGTCACTGTCCGTGTTGATGAACAGATTCATCCAGTTTGTACCCTCCGGGGAGGTGAGCTTATCCGCGCAGACGGCGAGGAAATACGTACTGCCGTTTGCTCTGCTGACCTTTGCCGATACAATATCGTTTCTGCCGGTATTGTTTTTATAGCTTACAAGTCCGCCGTTGCCGAGCGAATCGCGGTGGAGCGTGTCGCCCGTGGTGTCGCGGTATTCGGGCCAGACGTCCGCCCACTGCGAAAGTCCGCCGTCAAGCGTTATATCGTGCTGACCGGACGCGGCGGGGGCAGAACGGCTACCCTTGAATTCGCGCAGGAATTTTGCAAGCTGATAATAGTAATTATCGCCGAAACCGCCCTTCATAGGCTCTATGTCGCGGCTGAATTCCGGGTTGAAGCAGTCGACGTAAAAACTTGAAGACCATGAAATATACGTGTTTGCTATCGTCGGATGACCGCTGCCGTTCCAGCGGCCCGCTGCCCATTCGTTCCATTCGGTTATAAGCACGACGTACGGGTCAACGCCCGCGGCGCGCTCCATCTGCTCCGCAAAGAAAAGTCCGTTCCCGGTCGTTTCAAGGTTGAACTGGAACTCGTCCTTTGTCCCGTCTTCAAGCTTGCCGACTTTCGGCTGCTTGCCGTTTGAAAAGCTTCTGCCGGAGCTTGTGTTCGCGAGGATCGCTGCGGAGATTGAAATTTCCTCCACGGCGTTATCTTTTTTGGTGTTGTATGAAGCCGGCTGGGGCGTCTCGCACATCCACGTCCAGAAATCCTTGCCTTTCTTGACGTTTTCTTTGAGCGCCCAGCAGCGGCGCCAGGTAAAGTTTTCGTCAACTATCTTTTTGGATTCTTTCGTCATACTCTTGAAATTGCCTAAGATAAGCGGCTTTCCGTCGTATCTGACGTAAAGATCGCTGTACTGCCCCGTTGAATATACGTCGTCCCACAGCTCGAGAAATACGTTCTCCACGTAGTCGACGTTGTCTGCCAGAAAGAAGCATATATCGGGAGTATCAAGTCCTTCGCTTCTCATTTGCTCGTATTCTTTGAATATTGCCTTATAACTCGTAGTCTGCGGATTGCCGTTTGTGACGTCCAGAAATATGAAATCAACGCCTATATCGGACAGCATTGACGCGTGCTTTCTTATTATCCAGCGGTCGTTTGTCAGATAATATCCGAAATAAGGCTCGCCCCAGTAGTGACCCCAGCCCTCGGGACCCTGAGTATATACTTTTTTAACGGCTTCTATACCGCCGTCAAGATACGTCTGATAATGATTATAGATTTTCTGGTCGGGATAAGTCACGCTCGTCGGAGTGAACCATATCTGATAAAACATTCCCACAAGCTTGTCGCGCGGAGCCGCGGCGCCGTCAACAACGGCTCTGTCAAGATCGTCCGTCGCGACCCACGTATCGGAATAAAGATCGCGCAAAGCCGTTTTGTCCGCGGGATAATACGGCTCCGGCACCGCGTCCGTCCATTTGATTTCAACGTTGTCCACGTACGCGCCGCCGCTGTTTCCGCCGGACGACCAGAGGCTGAAGAAGCCCTTGCTTTCGATATTATACGTAAACGCGGTTTTTATTTTCTCGTTTCCGTCAGCGTCCTTCAATATTACTTTTTTCTGATCTTCTATAACTGCCGAAAACAGCGGTTTGAACTCGCCGTCGCGCTGCACTTCAACGGTTATCACGTTGTTTTTAACGTCGTCCGTCACTCTTACGCGCTGAGTTTGGGAGAAATTGACGTCCACTTTGAAAGTCTTGACGGTCGGCCACGTTGAT
>JAEEGW010000235.1 GCA_016280525.1 Clostridiales bacterium | reverse complement strand
GCGGCGATCACGCCGAACACGATATAGATAACGCTGCTTGTGCCGCTGTCTACCTTGAGCTCTTCCCAAAGGTCGTTCATAAGATTCCTCGTATCGTCCGGCAGGTCGTGGAAATATTCCATATTCTCGTCGTTATATCCGTATAAAATGTCCATAACGTCCTCGTGTATCTCCGCCATATCCGCCTTATAATCCTCGTTTTCATAAACGAGCTTGTTCGGGGACGCGTAGCATATCGTTTCCGCGTTCGCTATCGCTATCTCCTCGCTCAGCATAAAGTTGATATATTCGGCGGCAAGCTCAGGGCTTTTTGCGTTTGCCGGGACGCACATTGCGTCAACGAAAACGTTGGTGCCTTCCTTCGGATAATAGAACGCAAGATCCTCGTTATCCTCGTACATCGTAAGGAAATCGCCGGCGTAGTACGGAGCTATGAGAGCCGAGCCGCTCTTCATTTTATTGAAAACCTCGTCCATTACGTAGCCGGATACGACGCTTTTCTGCTTTTTGAGAAGCTCCGCGGCGTCGCGCCAGACCTTTTCGTCCGTTGAGTTGGCGCTGCTGCCCTGATAAAACTGCGCGGTAGCGAACGCGTCGCGCGGGTTGTTGAACTGAAGGATATTTCCGCTGTACTTCTCGTTCCACATCAGCGCCCAGCTCTGCTCTTCAACGTCTTTTGCGTCAACGCCCTTCGTGTTGTAGATTATGCCGACGGTGCCGTAGGTATAAGGAACGCAGTATTCGTTATTTTCATCAAAATAAAGATTTTTGAACTTGTCGTCTATATTGACGTAGTTTTCTATCTTTGACGTGTCTATTTTCTGCAGAAGTCCCTCTTTTATGAGCCTTGCTATCATATAATCGGACGGGACGACCACGTCGTAGCTGACCGTTTTTGATTCGAGCTTGGCGTACAGGTCCTCGTTTGACGCGTACGTGGAATAATTTACCTTTACCTTTTTGCCGCCGGTGAGCGCCATTATCGCTTCACTGCTGTTGCAGTATTCTTCAAAAGCCTTGTTAACGTCAAGCGAATCTTCCGAACCGTCGGATATATATTCGCCCCAGTTGTAAACGTAGAGCGTGACGGAACCCGAATCGGATACGCCTCCGCAGGAAGCGAGCACGAGCATAACGGTAAGAGCCGCCAGCATAACGGCAATAAGTTTCTTTTTCAATTCATCTGTCTCCTTTGATTTATGTGGTTTTTTTCTTTTTCTTTTTTGTTTTATTGTCGCCCGAGCCTACGAAATTCACGAGGATCATAAGCAAAAGTATGGCGAACACCATAAGAGCGCAGAGCGCGTACATACTGAACTTGACTTCGTGCGCCGTCTGGTTGTAAACGTACAGTGGCAGAGTTTTGAAGTCTGAGCTTGATACGAAGTGGGATATTACGAAATCGTCAAGCGAAAGCGTGAAGCCGAGCATAAGTCCGGACACTACGCCGGGCATAATGAACGGGAGTTCAACTTTAAGGAACGTTTTAGCGGGCGTGCAGCCTAAATCGAGCGCCGCCTCCGTCAGGTGTTTGTCCATCTGCTTGAATTTGGGCAGAACGGATAAGACTACGTACGGCAAATTGAACGTCGTGTGGGCTATGAGCATAGTCCAGAAGCCCATCTCCACCGTAAGAAACGGTATAGCCGCCGCGGCCGCGAACAGAAGCATCATCGACACGCCGGTGACTATATCCGGGTTCATCATGGGAATGTTGGTGACGGAGGTTATCGCCGTTTTTACGTATTTGTTCCTCATACGGCTAATGCCGTACGCGGCAAGCGTGCCTATAAGCGTCGCTATCACAGAGGACAAAACCGCTAAAATAAGCGAATTTTTAAGCGCGTCAAGCGCGGTGCTGTCACGGAAAAGCTCCCTGTACCAGTAAAGCGAAAACTCGGAATAGTTGTTAAACGACCCGGATCTGTTGAACGAGAACAGGACGAGCACGATTATCGGCGCGTAAAGCATGCCGAATATTAAAAACATATATATTCTTGACAGGACTTTCATACTATTATCTCACCTCCGTCATCGTCGCCGAAGCGGTTCATTACCGCAACGGAAATGAGTATGAGTATCATCATAACGAGCGATATCGCCGCGCCCACGTTCTTGTTGTTGTTCAATAAGAACTGACGCTCTATCGTATCGCCTATGAGATCGAATATGCCGCCGCCCAGTTTCTGCGAGATGTAGAACGTGCTGATGGACGGGACGAAGACCATCGTTATACCGGAGATTATACCGCCCTTTGACAACGGCAGGGCGACTTTGAATATCGTCGCTATCCTGCTGCAGCCGAGGTCCTCCGCCGCCTCAAAATATCTTATATCGAGCTTTGACAGCGTCGTATATATCGGCAGGACCATATACGGCAGAAAGTCGTATACCATACCGAGTATAACGGCGCCGCGCGTACCGACTATCTTGACCGCCGGCAGATTGAGCTTGATCAGAAGCGAATTCAGAAGTCCGCCGTTGTCAAGCAGCGCGAGAAGCGAATAAGTGCGTATGAGCAGGCTTATCCACATAGGCAGCATGAGAAGAAGTATCAGCACTTTCTGCGTGGAGGGCTTCAGCCTTGACATGCAGAACGCCAGAGGATAACCGAGCAGAAGACATACGACCGTTGCGATAAGCGCAAACAGAACGGACCTTAAAAAAATCTCGCCGTAGTTTGAAAGGTTTAAGATATTTGAGAAAGTGAATCCGCCGTTTGCGTCCGTGAACGCAAAGTATATAACGAACAACAGCGGCGCGGCTATGAACATTATTATCCAGACGATATGAGGAACAGCCGCCGCTTTTTCAAGAAACGTCTTTTTTCTCATTCCTCGGGCACCTCTTTGTCCTCCGTTTCCGGAGCCGAAAGCTCGTCAAACTCCTCGCTGTACGACGAATAGTCGCCGAACATACCGGAGAATTCGGATTTTTTCATAACGTGTATCGCGTCCGGCTCTATGTAAAGGCCTATTTCGGAATCCGGCGCGCAGTAGTCCGTCGTCTGTATCATCCATTTGAAATTCTGGATATCCACTATTATCTCCCAGTGAACGCCCTTGAACGTGACGGAAGTCACCGTGCCTTTCAGCATTCCCTGCTCCGCCGGGACTATATCCACGTCCTCGGGACGGACGACTATATCGACCGGCTCGTTCGGCGCGAAGCCGCCGTCAAGACAGTCAAACTCGTGACCGGCAAACTTCGCGCGCAGATCGCGTATCATCACGCCGTCAAGTATATTCGATTCGCCTATGAAATCCGCGACGAACGCGTTTTTCGGCTCGTTGTATATATCCGTGGGCGTGCCTATCTGCTGTATCTTTCCGTTTGCCATAACGACTATGGTATCCGACATGGAGAGGGCTTCCTCCTGGTCGTGCGTGACGTATATGAACGTTATGCCCGTCCGCTCGTGCAGGGCTTTAAGCTCGTTCTGCATATCTTTTCTGAGTTTAAGGTCGAGCGCCGCGAGCGGCTCGTCCAGAAGAAGCACCTTCGGATTGTTGACGAGCGCACGCGCTATGGCGACTCTCTGCTGCTGGCCGCCGGAAAGCGTTGAAACGGAGCGGCGCTCAAATCCTTTGAGGTTTACCAGCTCCAGCGTTTCCTTTACTCTTTTTACTATCTCGTCGCCTTTTACCTTTGCGACGCGCAGGCCGAACGCCACGTTTTCAAAAACGTTCAGATGCGGGAAAAGCGCGTATCTCTGGAAGACCGTGTTGACGTGGCGCTTGTACGGCGGGACGTCGTTTATACGCACGCCGTCAAAGTACACGTCGCCCGTGTCCGGCGTCTCAAAGCCGCCTATGATACGCAGCGTTGTCGTCTTGCCGCAGCCGGACGGACCGAGAAGCGTGACAAACTCCTTGTCCCTGATATAAAGATCGATATTATCAAGGACTACCTCTCCGTCAAACGATTTGCTGATACCCTTTAAATCAATAATTTTTGTCTGCTCCATAAGCGTGCTCCTCCTGACAGTAAAAAACACCTCTGACCGCTAAAGCGAATTTTGTTTTGCCTTAGGGTAGAGATGTTACCATTCTTTTATAAGGCGTCATATACAGATAAAAAACCGCAAAGGATTAAAAATCCAGATATAACACACGGACGTTCAGGGTGTTTGCCCCCGCCCCATCGGATAAGCCGACGACCGGTCATGTGAAGACCGATTCCTTATTTATCACGCATATTATATCACTAACTGTCGCAAAATGCAATACCTTCTTAACAAAAATTCCTTTTTATTTATTGCGTATATAAAAATTTTTTATTTCATTTTAACATAAGATTCCGCAAACACATACGCGCATACAAACAAAAGCGACGCGTTGAAAGACGTGTAAAAAAGCAGAAAAACGGAAAAAAGGTACATTATGATAAGAAAAACAACGCTTACCGTATCGCATATCATATCCGCTTTTAAAACGCCGGTCCACCTGTATACGGTACAGCGCAGCGCGCGCCCGCCGTCAAAACACGGGACGGGGATAAGATTCACGGCTCCGTATATAACGCTTATCACAGCGAATTCATAAAACGCGCCGTAAAGCAAAAAGCCGGATATAAGGCTGAATACAGGTCCGGCGAGCGCCGAAAAAAGCTCAGTTTCGTACGATACGACGCCCGCGTATTTTATATCCGCGCCGAGGGGCGAAAGCGTCACGGCGGATATTTTTCTTTTCATAATAAGCCCGGCCAGGATATGCCCCGCCTCGTGCACGGCAACGGCGAAAAGCGAAGATAAAGCAGTTTCGTACCCGGCAAAAATCACCCATAAATACAGCGTTAAAGGCAAAAAAACGCTCAAACGCACCCTTTTTCCTAAAAAAATGTACTTCATAAATTTAAAATATTCTTACAGCAACAAAAAACAAAATACATTAAAATTCCTTGCATAATTAAAATTTAAAGAATATAATAATAAATAACGGCAGGAGCCGTAAACAAAACCGAGGACGGTCCATATGAGCAGAAAATCCGCCGGTATGCCGAAAAAAAGCGTTTTAAATTCCGAGTTCGCGGGCAAAAATCCGCAGCTCGCAGAAGAATTATCTAACGCAAGGGCATCCGACATATCCGAAAGAAAAGACATCACAAAGAAAAAAATAATACGCGCGGCATTGGGCAAAACCATAAGATATACCGCCATGCTTTTGTGCTTTGCCGTTTTTCTCGGCGCTTCCGCGTACGTCGCCTCCTATGCTATACAGTATATGGAAAAGAAACAGCAAAATACCTATTTTGAAAATCTGGCGGACGGAAAAATAAAAACGAAATACGCGCAGCTTGCGACAAAAAACAACGGCAACACCTCTACTCTCACTCTCGGTCAGACTATGGAAGAGGTGGACGTCGGTCAGATATCGATAGACCACACCGGCACGTACAACGAATATTTTGAGAAAAAACGCGCGCCCTTTGCGGGCTTGCAGAGGATGTATCCGGACGTTTACGGCTGGGTCGACGTCCCCGGCACGTCGGTCGACTATATCGTCATGCAGGGCAAGGACAACACGGAGTATTTATACGCGGAATACAACGGCAAATATACGCGCTACGGCTCCATATTCGCGGATTACCGCAATTCCAGAAGCGTGCTTGAAAACCGCAACACGATCTTATACGGTCACAACATGAACACCGCGCGCATAATGTTCGCGCCGCTGCTCGACTTTGCCACGGACGAAAACGCTTTCCGCAACCAGACGATTAACCTCATAACTAACGAAGGCGTCTTTACGTACGAGCTGTTCTCCATTTACGACACGTACGCGTCTTATAACTATATAGAAACGGATTTTATGGACGACGAGGAATTCCTTGATTTCTGCCACGCTTGCCAGGAAAAATCCATATACAAAAAGAAAGTCAATTTTACAAAAGACAGCAAGCTGCTGACGCTCTCCACCTGTACGGTCAGAGGAGACGGCATGCGCTGGGCGCTGCACGCGGTGCTCGTGGGCATTTCTAATTAAGGAGGATAAAATGAAGCTTTCCGTCATTATACCTATGTATAACGAATCGTCTATAATAAAAGATTCCGTTAAGGCGTTTGACGAATATCTTTCCGCGAATTTTGACGATTACGAGCTCATATTCTCCGACGACGGCTCGACCGACAGCTGCGGTCAGGCTGTGCTCGACTACGCGGCGGACCACGGCAACGTAAAACTTGTCGGGTATGAAAAAAACCGCGGCAAGGGCTGCGCCGTACGTACGGGCATGCTTGCAAGCGCGGGAGATATAGCGTTATTCACGGACTGCGACATAGCTTTCGGAGTTGACGTTATAGGCAGAGTCGTAAAATATTTTGAAGAGCATCCGGACAAACAGATGGTCATAGGCAGCCGCAACCTGTCAAAGGACGGCTACGAGGGATACACGCCGCTGCGCAAACTCGCTTCAAAAATATACATAAAGGTTTTAGGCATACTCGGCGGCTTCAAGCTCTCAGACTCGCAGTGCGGCATAAAAGGATTTACGGGCGAAGCCGCGCACGCGATATTCAGCCGCTGCGAGACGGACGGCTTTGCGTTCGACTTTGAGGCGATAATGACCGCCTCCGCGTTGGGTTATGAAATAGGAGAGCTTCCCGTAAAGATAATAAATCACAGAGAATCAAAAGTACACGTATTTTCCGATTCTTTCAAAATGATGGCGGAAGTCGTAAGGATCAGACGCCGCGTGAAGAAAAAACAGAAAGAAGAAAAAGCCGCCTCGTAAGGCGGCTTCTGCATCCGATCTTATTCCTCTGTTGATATCCCGTCCGTTTCCGCCGCTTCGGCTGCTCTCTCGCGTGCTTCTTCAAGAAGCGCGTCTTTCTGATCAAAATAAGCGTCAATAACAGCTTTTTCCAAGACGGCGCGGAATTCCGAATTAATGGGATGAACTATATCACGGAAAGAGTTCTCCGCAACTTTGCGCGACGGCATTACTATAAAGTACCTTTCCCCCGCGTAAATGACTTTTATGTCATGTATAGCTATCTGTTCATCAAGAGTAACGGAGACGATGGCTCTCATGGTTCCGTCTTCAAACGCTTTCCTGACTTTTACGCTTGTGATCTCCATATGATGTTTTCCTTTCAAATAGATAAATTTGTCATATTTATGTATTTTTCATTATATTACATTAAATAACTAAATGATACGGCTATTTAATTGACGTTTGTTTAATATTTTGCTCTTGTTTGTTAACTTTTTTGCGAGGTTTGTTATAAATTCATCTTTTAGAGGTTTTATATTAATTATGTGTAAGTTCGATAGTATCGC
The DNA here is from genome assembly GCA_016280525.1 of Clostridiales bacterium. Classification (GTDB taxonomy): domain Bacteria; phylum Bacillota; class Clostridia; order Oscillospirales; family CAG-272; genus UBA1248. The sequence continues at coordinate 1,647 of JAEEGW010000235.1, read as the reverse complement.
GCCGGAAGACGTCGGCAAACTGTTATCAAAAGAAAAAAACGCGTATTTCATAGGCATTGGCGGCGTTTCCATGTCGTCTTTGGCGGAGATATTGGCGGATTCCGGCTGTAATGTCGCCGGAAGCGACAGGGTCTTATCGCCCGTGACGGACGGTCTGCAGCAGCGCGGAATAACGGTATACGAAGGGCACAACGCGGAAAACTGCCGCGGTTTTACCGTTTTCGTATATAACGCCGCCATACACAAGGACAACCCGGAATACGCGTACGCGAAGGAAAACGGCTTTGCGCTGATACGCCGCGCGGACATTCTCGGTTACGTCGTCACGTTTTATAAAACGTCCGTCGGCGTCGCCGGCACGCACGGCAAATCCACGTCCACCGCGATGCTCGGCGCCGCGCTTGAAGCGGCGGGACTCGATCCCACGGTGCTGAACGGCGCAGCGATGAGGAATATAAACTCGTCTTACAGACGCGGCGGAAGAGAATGTCTCTGCTTTGAAGCGTGTGAATACACCGATTCGTTTCTGTCGTTTTATCCGAAGACCGCGCTCGTGCTTAACGTCGGCTACGATCACGCGGATTATTTCAAAACCGTTGAAAATTATATAGCTTCTTTCAAAAAATATATCTCACAGTCCCCGTCGGCGGTAGTAAATATAGATTCGGACGGCGCAAAGAAGGCGGTTGAAGGCTATACCGGAAAGCTTATAACCTGCGGGATGAAAAACAGCGCGGACGTGTATCCGGAAAACCTGAATACGAGCGGTCTGCCGGAATTTGACGCGATATATAAAGGAAAAAAATACGCGCATATAAAGCTCGGCGTGTACGGTATGCATAACGTGTCTAACGCCCTGTGCTGTATCGGCGCCTGCATACTGCTCGGAGTTGACGGAGAAGCGGCAGCGGCGGGCATTGCGAAATTTGAGGGCGTGGCGCGCAGATTTGAATTAAAAGGCGAGTATAACGGCGCAAAGATATACGACGATTACGCTCACCACCCCGACGAGATAAACGCAACGCTGTCAATAGCGCGTCAGTGCACGGAAGGCAGGCTTTACGTTGCTTTCCAGTCGCACACTTATTCAAGAACGAAAGAGTTTTACAAAGATTTTATCAAAGCGTTTGAGGGCTGCGACGAGGTCATATACTGCGACATATACCCGGCAAGAGAGACGGACACACTCGGAATGTCGGCGCAGAAGCTCGCGGAAGATACGGAAAACGGAGTTTATAAAGGCGATTTTCACGGCGCGGCTGATTATTTGAAGCAGATATTAAAACCCGGTGATTCCGCCGTCATAATGGGCGCCGGCAACGCGAACGCGGTCATAATCAAAGATCTGATAGGTTAAAGATATAAAAAGCGGTACGAGGTTTCGTACCGTTTTTTTCATTTTTGCGCCGGATCTTCTTCGCCGGGCGCGTATTCAAGTATATCGCCGGGCTGGCAGTCGAGCGCTTCGCATATCGCGATGAGCGTTGAAAACCTTATGGCGCTTATATGGCCGTTTTTGAGTTTGGACAGATTAACGTTCGCCACGCCGACTTTTTCGGAAAGCTCGTTCAAACTCATTTTTCTGTCCGCCATCATCCTGTCAAGACGCAGTATTATTTTTCCCATATTCTCACCTCAAAGCGTTTC
>JAEEGW010000234.1 GCA_016280525.1 Clostridiales bacterium | reverse complement strand
ATAGTAGGCCTCGGACTCATAGGCGGAAGCTACGCAAAGGCGCTTACCAAAAAAGGCTTTACCGTCAAATGCATAACGCGCTCTCAGTCGTCCGTTGACTACGCCTTGAAAGAGGGCATTATAGCATACGGCACGACACAGACCGACCCCGCGCTCATAGGCGAGGCGGACCTCACCGTTTTTGCGCTTTATCCGCACGTTTTTGAGGAATGGATAAGAAATTACGGCAAATATCTGAAAAAAGGCTCGGTCATAACGGACGTCACCGGCGTTAAAAAATGTATAGTTGACAAAATCCAGAGCATCCTGCCGGACGGCGTTGAATTCATAGCCGCGCACCCGATGGCGGGCCGCGAGGTATACGGCGTGCAGAACAGCGACGATTCGATTTTCAAGGACGCGAACTATATCGTAACGCCCACGGCAAAAAACACGCCGGAGGCGATACGGCTCTGCAAAGACTTAGGCCACACGCTCGGCTTTGCACACGTGGCGGAGCTTTCGCCCGAGGATCACGACGATATGATAGCGTATCTTTCACAGCTGACGCACTGTATCGCCGTGGCGCTCATGACGTCAAGCGACGTGCCGAAGCTTAAAGAATACACCGGCGACTCGTTCCGCGACCTGACGAGGATAGCGAGGATAAACGAGGATATGTGGAGCGAGCTGTTTCTGCTCAATAAAAAATCACTCATCTCGATGATAGACGAATTCTCCGGCGAATTATACCGGATGAGGACGTATATAGCGGACGACAACGTGGAAAAATTAAAGGAAATGATGCGTATGTCAACAGAGCGCCGTGCGGCGTTCGACAAGACGAAAATGATAGAAGATTAGGGAGAGCATACAATGAATATGATGTTCAAGCGCAAGCTGCCCATACCGCAGGAGATAAAAGGGATGTATCCCGTGACGGCGGAGCTTGCGGAAATAAAAAAAGCGCGTGACGAGCAGATAAAAGCGGTCTTCACGGGCAAAAGCAATAAATTCATACTCGTTATAGGCCCCTGCTCCGCGGATTCCGAGGAGCCGGTGCTCGACTACGTCAACCGCCTGAAAAAAGTACAGGACAAGGTCGCGGATAAAATAATCATAATCCCGCGCATATATACAAACAAGCCGCGCACGGTGGGCGACGGATACAAGGGCATGCTCCACCAGCCCGACCCGACGAAAGGCTCCGACCTGCTCAAAGGCATAATAGCCATACGTCAGATACATATGCGCGTTATCTCGGAGACCGGGCTTTCCTCCGCGGACGAGATGCTTTATACGGAAAACCACAGATATCTGTCAGATCTGTTATCTTACGTCGCAGTCGGCGCGAGAAGCGTTGAAGACCAGCAGCACAGACTGACGGCAAGCGGACTTGACATACCCGTCGGCATGAAAAACCCCACGGGCGGCGACCTTTCCGTTATGATGAATTCGATCACCGCCGCACAGCACCCGCACGCGTTCATTTACAGAGGCTGGGAAGTTGAGAGCACCGGCAACGAATACGCGCACGCCATACTGCGCGGGTATATGAACAAGCACGGCCAGTCATTGCCGAACTATCACTACGAGGATCTTATACGCGTTTACGAGATGTACGCGGAAAAAGGACTGAAAAACCCCGCCGTGATGGTAGACACGAACCACGCGAACTCAAACAAGGATTTTACACAGCAGAGACGTATAGCGAAAGAGGTGCTCAATTCCTGCAAGTATTCAAAGGACGTGGGCGGTCTCGTCAAAGGACTTATGATAGAAAGCTATATCGAAGAGGGCTGCCAGAGCATAGGCGGCGGCGTATACGGCAAATCCATAACCGACCCCTGCCTCGGCTGGGCGGACACGGAAAAGCTTATTTACGAAATAGCGGATCAGTTATAAAAAACCGGGAGCGGCAGCTCCCGGTTTTTATTCGCTCGCGTCAGCGAATTTAGTTCGGTACAACCGAATTTAGCTTCCGCAGGAAATTTAGCTCGCGTCAGCGAATTTAGTTTTTATTCCGTTTGTAACAAGCTAAATTGCCTCTTTCGCGGCAGCTAAATTGTTTTTAACAGCTAAATCTAAATCCGTTGGCTTTCAGCTGAATTGAATTTGCACAAGGCAAATTCAGCTTTTTTCAAGCGCGGCGTTGTCAAGAATTTATGTCAAAATCCTCCGGCCGTCATATGATAATATGGGCGTAACGCTCAATACGAAAAACAAGGTGACCTATATGTATAATAAATATAACCGCAGAAGAACTGCGGGTTTGTTTGAAGGCTGCATGACCGGACCGGACGGCGCGGAAAACGTACAGAAATGCCCGACGCGCGAGCAGGTGTACGCCATGGCTTACGTAAGATCTCAGGCGTACGAGCAGCTTTTGTCCGATTCGGACGCGCTTTTGTGCGGAACAGTCTTTCCGTCTTTATATCTTCCGTTTGAAGGAGGCGCGGACCGATGAAAAACAACTGCAGCGAAAACGCGCTCATGCGCAAAATAACGGAAGTCAGCTTTGCTATGGATGAGCTGCGGCTGTTTTTGGACACACATCCGGATTGTACCGCGGCTCTTGCCGATTTCAGCTCGCGCATGGAACAGCGCGCGGAGCTTATAGCCGAATACACGGAAAAATACGGCAGTCTTGATTCATATTATCCGAGCACAAACGGCGGCTGGGACTGGAATAACGGACCCATGCCGTGGAAGAAGGAGGCGAGAGCGTAATGTGGGGTTATGAAAAAAGACTTCAGTATCCGGTAAACATAAAAAATCCGGACGCAAGGGCGGCAAAAATAATAATCAGCCAGTACGGCGGACCGGACGGAGAGCTCGGCGCTTCCCTGCGCTATCTCTCACAGCGCTTCGCCATGCCGGACGACCGCGTCGCAGGCCTTCTGACCGACATAGGTACGGAGGAGCTGGCGCATCTTGAGATAATAGGCGCGATGCTTTATCAGCTGACGTCAAAGCTTTCGGTCGATGAGATAAAAAGAGAGGGTTTTGACACGTATTTCGTGGATCATACCCTCGGCGTTTATCCGCAGGCGGCGTCCGGGGTGCCGTATACGGCGGCTTTCATGCAGTCAAAGGGCGACCCTATCGCGGATCTCGTTGAAGATATGGCGGCGGAGCAGAAAGCGCGCGTGACGTACGACAACATTTTGAATCTCGTGGACGATCCGGATATCATAGATCCGATACGCTATCTGCGCGAGCGCGAAATAGTGCATTTCCAGCGTTTCGGCGAGGCGCTCGGAATGGTGCGCGACGGGCTTGACAGCAAGAATTTTTACGCGTACAATCCCGCTTTCCGGCGCAAATAAATCAAAAAACCGTGCGGACCGGTTTCCTCGCGGCCGGGGTGAAAACAAACTCCCTCAGTCATCCGGGATAATTCCCGTTTGACAGCTCCCCCAAAGGAGGAGCCTTGATTCGCCTCCCTCTTTGAGGGAGGTGTCAACGTTGGGGAACCCCTAACGTTGACGGAAGGAGTTTTGTGAGAATACTCTGTTTAAAAAACCGTGCGGAACATTCCCCGCACGGTTTGTTTTTATTATTTATTGTTCCGCAAGATACGGAACGTCGCTTATCGTGACGTTTTCGCCTGAACAGTATCTGAAAAGCTGTACGACGTCCTTGTTGTCGACAAAACCGTCTCCGTTCGGATCGAGAGCGTACGTGTTTACTTTGACGTTTTCTCCGCTCATAAGTCTGAACAGGATAACTACGTCTTTGTTGTTCACTTCGCCGTCGTCGTTTATATCGCCTTTGACAAAGTCCTCGTAATCATCGGGAACAAAGCTGTACGGGATCTCGTGTTCTTCCGCGTACTGCGCGATATCCGAGCCCTGCCGGCAGAGTATCATGAAATTCGGACCTAATCCGTACGAGAGGTTTTCGCCTATCTCGGTAACGGAATCCGGCACGTACACGGCGCCGAGAGAGCTTGCGTACGTAAACGCGAAGCTGTCCAAAACGCGCAGTGAATCGCCTTTGATATCCACGCTTTGAAGTGCTGTGCAGTTGCCGAACGCGCCCTCTCCTATGGCGGTCACGGACGGCGGGACCGTCACGGTTTTGATGTTTGAATTATAGTAAAACGCGTACGGCGCTATTTCCGTTACCGTATCTTTTATAACGTACGAATCCGCGTTCGGAACATATAAAAGCGTTCTTCCGTTTTTGACAAGTCCGCCGTTTTCCCAAACGAAGATATCGTTTCCGCCCGTAAGCTCTTTAAGGTTTTTGCAGTTGGTAAAAACGAACTCGCCGAGATCAACAAGAGACGACGGAATATTGACTGTCTGCAGGTCGGCGCAGGAATTGAAAGCCGAATCACCTATGTGTTTTACGGTATCGGGAAGCACAACCTCTTTCAAGCCTCCGACGGATATGACGAAGTTGTTTCCTATGGACACCACGGGCACTCCGTCTATCTGTTCCGGGACTATCAGCTTTTCGGGCATTTCCTTTGCGTCGTACTGGTAGACTTCAAGCCCTCCGTACGTATAGTCGTATCTGTAACTGAACAGAGATTTTCTTTCCGTAACGGAGTAATAGCGCGGCGCGGGTTCGTAATATCCCGCTTCCGCTTCGTAATATTTTCCGTCAGCGTACGCCATGGCGTTCATGTGACCGGATCCGGCGCCGTAGTCGCGGTTGCCGTTCCTTGCCCACGCTTCTATTCCGAGTTTGGTGCAGATCTGAATTATCGTGTCCGTGCTTGCCCAGCAGTCTCCGCCGCCGGTTATCACCATTCCCGCGCAGCTGCTGTAACCGGCGGAATACTCATGGTCCGCGGCGAATTTTGCGGCAAGGCATATCTTTTCGTAGCCCGTCATATCTGCCGTGACGTTTGACGCGATAAAATCGTCCAAAACTTTGTCCGCGTATACGTTTGCGTAGTTTATGACCTCCACGTTCACGGTCAGCTTTACGCCGTCCGCCGTTACGGTTATAACGGATCTTCCGAAGTTTACGCTCTTGCTGCCGTCCCAGTACGTTAAGTAAGACGGCGTTATCAGACCGCTGCTGCTCACCTCGACCGTATAGCCTTCCGTAACGCGGAAATACACGCTGCTTGCGCCGCTTACCGTCAGCTGAAATTCCGTGGCGTATCCGGACGGCAGACTTATATAGTCCTGCGCCCATTCGCTTAACGCGTATATTTTAACGTCCTGCGAGTTGACTGCAGGTCCCGCCGCGCTCACGCCCGTACTTAACGGTCCGATTGCCGAAAAGCCGAAAATAAAACATAAAGACAAAACTAACGCGATGATTTTTTTCATGTTATTATTCCTTTGTCAGCTTAAAATGATATCAACGCGAACAGGCCGGATATAAAGATCACCCGGCGCCGTAAGGTTCTTCGGAAATAAATACGTTTTCTCCGGAGCAGAATCTGAACAGCTGAACGACGTCCTTGTTGTCAAGCGAGCCGTCGCCGTTGGTATCGAGCATTATGCTGTTTACGAACAGATCGTCTCCGCTGTGGTATCTGAAAATGGTCACGACGTCTTTGTTGTCCACGTCTCCGTCGCCGTTTATGTCGCCGCCGATATGATCGATACCCACGGGATATCCCAGTATGAATTCATCGGAGACGTAATCCGCCAGGCCGCTTTCGTCCAGTCTGAACGAAAACACGTGCGTCTCTTCCGCCAGCCGGTAGTAATCTCCCTCAAATTCAACGAAGGTGACGTACTGATACTGGAATTTTGCCGGAAAATCAAGCTCTGCCGCTTTCTGCCAGAATCCCGTCGCCGGAGCGCCCCAGAATTCGTCCGCCGTCATATCCGCGAAGCGCACAGCGTAGTAAAGCGAGCAGACGCCGTCGCTGTTCATCTTATAACCAATAAGGACGCCTTTGGTGTAGTATTTACTTGGCAGTCCCATGCCGTGGGCGTGCCTTGCAAGCTCGTAGCTGCCGTCGCCTAACAGGCAGTAGTCTCTCAGTCCTTTGTAGAAGCATTTTTCGAGCGTATCGTCGGACAGATATCCCCATTTCAAGTTTACCGCGGCTTTTACGTGAGCCTCGCTGGCGATCAGGCGGTACGCCACGCCGTCGTATTCCTCGGCTATGGTCTCCGGGAACATTTCCGCCACCGTGTCGAATATCTCATCCGCGTAATCGCCGAAATCGCTTATTCTGTAGAAATCGCAGATCGTGTCCGCGGACTTCATGAACAGTTTGAAAAGTGACTCCGGTACTTTCACTTTCGCAAAAGCAGATACGAAAAGCGACGATGAAAAAAGCGTTACCGCAAGGATTATTGAGATTATTTTTTTCATTTTTCGTTCCTTTCTTTAAAAAACCGGTTGTGT
>JAEEGW010000233.1 GCA_016280525.1 Clostridiales bacterium | reverse complement strand
TAAGCGTCCGGCGAAAAGTCTATCATAAGATCGTCGTTTATCACAGCTCCCGATCTTCTGCGCAGCTCCTTGCCGCCCGATTTTCTCGCTTTTTCACAGAAAGAACATTCACAGAACAGTCCGGGTACAGCCTCCGCGGCCGCGGTACCGATATAAGTCAGCTTCATATTTTTCCCCCATTTATCCCATTTTATTCTATTATATAATATCTTTTTGCAGAATTCAAGTAGCTATACAAAAATTTTGAAAAAAAGTCTTGACAAAAGCAGGGCAATATGGTATTATTGTATTAACAAAGCAACACAATAAAGGAGGAACGAACCGCATGAATATATCGGACACGCGTCCGGTCTACGTTCAGCTTATAGACAGGATCTATACCATGGTTTTGTCCGGTCAGTATCCGCCGGGCGCAAAGCTGCCCACCGTGCGTGAGTTTGCGGAGCAGATGAGCGCAAACCCGAACACGGTACAGCGGGCTTTGTCGTACCTGGAGGAGCGCGGGCTCATATACACCCAGCGGACTACCGGCAAATTCATAACGGAGGACGTCTCCGTTATAGAACATGCAAGAGAATCGCTTGCTCGGTCATATACGATCGAATATTTTCAGCGGATGTATATGATAGGCATCGATATGCAGAAAGCAAAAGAAATAATTAACGAACTGGAGGAATAAGGATTTGGCGATCATAGAATACAGAAACCTGACAAAGGTCTATAAAAACGTCCCGGCGCTGAACGGTGTGAATTTAGACATACCCGCCGGACGTATAGTCGGTCTGCTCGGACCTAACGGCTCCGGCAAAACAACGCTCATAAAGCTCAGCGTCGGACTGCTCACTCCGACCGCCGGCACGGTTATGATAGACGGAAACGTGCCGGGACCGCAGACGAAGGCGGTGACGGCTTATCTGCCGGAGAAATCTTATATGAGCGAATGGATGAGCGTTGAGTCGATCGTATCTTACTTTGCGGATTTTTACCGTGATTTTGACAAAAACAAAGCGTATGAGATGCTGTCAAGGCTCGGCATAGACCCGAAAAGAACGCTCAAAACGCTGTCAAAAGGCACGAAGGAAAAGGTGCAGCTCGTGCTCGTAATGAGCCGCGCGGCAAAGGTATATTTCTTAGACGAGCCGATAGCGGGCGTTGACCCCGCGGCAAGGGATTATATACTGAATACGATAATAAGGAATTATTCGGAAAACGCGTCCGTGATCATTTCAACGCATCTGATATACGACGTGGAAAACGTTCTTGACGACGCGATATTCATAAGGAACGGACAGATAGTTTTGGCGGATTCCGCGGATAATATAAGAGAAAACAGCGGAAAGACCGTAGACATGCTTTTCAGGGAGGTGTTCAGATGTTAGGCAAGCTGATGAAATACGATATGAAGTATATGGCGCGCATACTTCCGTGGCTTTACTTGGGCGGTATAGGTTTTTCCGCGCTCGTGACCACCTTCATACTCGTTATAAACAACGGAACGGTACTGTTTTTAGGCGCGTACGCGGCGTATTTCCTGTTTCTGATCGCCGTTGAAGGAATTGCCGTATGTTCTTCCATCTTTATGATGGTCAGAATATACAGGAATATGTTTTCGGACGAGGGATATCTGACGTTCACGCTGCCGGTAAAAAACGGCGACGTGCTGAACAGCAAGATACTGACCGGAGCGATATGGACGTTTTTCAGCGGCATAGTGGCGCTGATAATGATAGCGCTCCCGATCGGTGCGGCGATATACAAAGTGCCGAAACTGCTTGAGGCGGACGACGTCAGTATAGGAATGATGATAGAGTCGCTCATTCAGGAGTTCAGCGTGGGACTTGCGGGCAACGAAGTAAAGCTGATAATATTCTTAGTACTCACCGTTGTCCTTATCGTCATTTCCGCGTTTTTCGCGCCGGCGTTCTATTCGTTCTGCTGCGCGATAACACACAAGATAAAAAGAGCGAGAGCCTTTGCGTCCGTCGCGATATTTATCGGCGTATCGTACGCTCTGGGTCTGATCATAAGCATCTCCACGGTGTTTATCGAGATATTCAGCGAGTATTATATGTACGGCGATGAAGGCTTCAGCGCTATAACGCCCACGGCTATGATATACGACGCCTCGGAAATGAGCGCTTATTTCGGCCTGAGGCTTAATATAATGATAATCGATCTTCTGGTGATCGGCGCGATAATGGCGGTGATAACCGTCGTTTCGTGGATCGTGTCGAATCGGATAGTGAATAAAAAGCTGAATTTGCTGTGATGTAGGGGAGGGGTCACCCCTCCCGAGTGAATAGTGAATAGTGAACAGGTAAGGTGTCGCTACGGGAACCCCTTCTTCGCGACGATCTGTGCGGCTTGCACCGCGATTGGTGGTTCCCCGCCCCCGCATCCACCCCCAAACCCCCGCCTCCCCCCGAATATCGGGGCTTTTGAGAAGAGTATAAAAAGTAAGCGCGTCGGGCGGTGGGCCGGGCCGCCGACGCGCGCGGCTGAAGCCGCAGAAAACGGAATTTATAGATCAAGAGGAGTTACATAATGAAAAAAACTTTCTTTACGGTTCTTATTATATTGCTTTGCTTGAGTATATTTGTCGACTGTGATCCTGTATTGCCAACAGAGAATATATCCGTGGATTATAATCCAAAGCCGTTGACTCAGGGAACTTCCGCTGAAATTGAGATCACGTATCCCGATACAACCGGTACGCCTATTGTCAAATGGACTGATCAAAAGGTCGAAATTATTGACGGCAGCGATATTGTTGAAGTTTCCGGACTTACAATAAAAGGCTTAAAGGCCGGAAAAGCTGTACTTAAAATTGAGGTCAAGGCAAATTGCGCTTACAACGGAGTTGTTATCGACAAGCCGGTATTTACTGCCGAATTGGAAGTTGAGGTTGAATAAGGGAAATTAAAAATTCAGAATTTAGAATTCAGTAACGCCGCAGGCAATTCACGCCGATATAGGGGTTCCCCGTTGCGAACATAGTGAGCAATGGGGGTTCCCGATAGGCAATTCACGCGCATAGGGATTCCCCGACGCGAACTTGAGAGCGTTGGGGGTTCCCGTAAGGCGCAATTCATTCTTTCATCACAACAGATATTATCTTAATAAAGCCTTTAGAGGTGAATTGACGGCTTATCGCCGTCGTGAATTTCCGCTGTCGCGAAAGTGAAAAACGGGCTGTCATTGATCGCCCATCCGAAAAATTAAGAATAAAAGGAAAATATAATGAAACGTACTACAGTTGTGTTAATATTAGTTGTGCTGATATTCAGCCTCTCATCCTGCGCGTTATCAAGCATACTCACATATCCCGGCTCGGATGATAAGCTCATGCGCGAATGCGCTGACCAATTGTTTAACGCTGTAAAAAGCAATGATCGGGAAAAAGTAAAATCATCTTTTTCGCCTAACGTTTATATTGATGATGACAGCGTTGACAGGCTGCTTTCATACATCCAAGGCAGTGTGATTTCGTGGAAAGAAGACGGTTCTCCCGTGTGTTATGATTCTTCGGGTGAATACGGGCGTGTTAAGGAGCTTATCTTTTGGTACGGTCTTACGACCGATAAGGAAGAATACATGGTATATTTCTATGACGTAGCTGTCGATACAGCCAATGATGATAACAAGGGTATCCGTTCTTTGATGATAATCAGAAAAGATGAAGAAAGCAAATTGACCGGTAATATTGATGACTGGGCAAAAACGCCCGGTATAACGATCCCTTTTTATGACTTTGGAACAATCAGCTCTTGATAATGAAATAATAAAGAATAAATATGGAAGAAAAAATGAAAAACAGAAAAAACAAACTGATCGTTATAGTATTGCTTACAATAACTATGATAATAGCGTTATTTATCCTTACGTCCTGTACGGGGATCGAATGGAATTACGTCGGAGATCAGCCCGGCAAGGTCAAGGACAGGGTAAAAGAGATAGGTACGGCTGTATATGAAAAAAGCGCGGATAAGCTGCTTGAAATTTTCTCGGACGGATACACAAAGAGCCTGTCTTTGACCGAGGAAAACAAAAAATCGTTTGACGAGCTTTGCAAGGTCATACCGTGGCTGAAAAAAGCCGCCGACGAAGGAGCCGATTTCAGCAAATCCGTTATAGAGATAAAGGACATCGTTACGAGTATCGACGCCACGCACGCAAGCGCGTATACCGTTTTCAAAGATAATGAAAACAACGTACAATATGAGATTTGTTTTGAAATGGACAGACCTGAAGAAATCTGGTATATAACCGAGGTTTATTTGAAATAAAAATTCTTGTTTGCGAAAGCAAACATATCGAGTGCGTCGGAAGACGCACACATCGAGCAGACCGGGCAGGTCTGCACATCGAATCGCGTAAGCGATATATCGACGAAAAAAGTCGATATGCCTTCGGCTCGATGTGCCTTCGGCTCGATGTGCCATGCGGGAACCCCCAACGCTCACCGGTTCGCGTCGGGGAACCCCTTCGGCTCGATGTGTCCCTACGGGACGAGAAAGAACGCGGGCGATCAATGATCGCCCCTACAGGATGACGCGAAAATTTTTATCAAATACTGTAAGAAATTGAAAAAAACACCCGTCTAATAGAGTAAAAGAACTGCAGAATCTTTTTGGAGCAATATGGATAAAGGTGCCTTAAGCTACGAAAAATACAAAAACGGCGACGATCAGGGCTTTTACGAGATCGTCAGAGAATACTTTGACGGACTTGCCGCGTATATAAACGGCATAGTCGGCGACTTTTGCCGCGCGGAGGAGCTGGCGGACGACACGCTGCTCAAGCTTGCGCTCAAGCGCCCGAACTTTGACGGCAGGTCGTCGTTTAAAACCTGGCTTTTCAGCATAGGCAGAAATATCGCGTATGACAGCTTGAGGAAAAAATCTCCGCCGCCGTCGTTAAGTCTTGAAGAGACGGCGGAAACGGAGGACGGACCGGAGCAGGCGTACATAAAAGATGAAAGAAACAAGATCATCTATAAAGCGCTTGACGGGCTCAAGCCGGAATACAGAGAGGTTCTGTGGCTTACGTATTTTGAAGGCATGAGCGCGGAGCAGACCGCAAAGGTCCTGCGAAAGAGCAAAGCGGCGGTATATACGCTGTTAAACCGCGCCAAAAATTCGCTAAAAGAGAAACTCGTAGAGGAGGGGTTTGATAATGAAATCGTATGACGAAAGAGCAAAAGAAATTCTATCACAAAGAGATGAAAAAGTAAAAGAAAGCGCGATAAGGCGCAGAAAAGCCGGAAGGCTTGCCGTTATAGCGGCGGTGCTTGCGCTGACAATAGTAGGCGCGTCCGTTTTCGCCGTAATAGCGTACAAAGCTAAAGAAAAGCCTGCTGATCCCACGGTTACGGATACGACTGCGGCGGCTGATACGGCGGCTGATACTGATAAACCGGCGGACACTACGCCGAAAGAATATAAAGACGGCGTTATAGGCGAAAGAGATCCGTCGGCAGAGGAACCGTCGGGCGGCATAGCGCTTGACGGCCGCGGTTATTATTCAGATAAAGCGTCCAGCCCCAAATCAGGCTTTTCACCCGCTCCGGCTTCGCCGAGTGAGGAAGCGAAAATAGGCTACGAATATATCGAGGGTTATGACGGTGAAGTCAACGCCGTAGACGCCGCTGCCGGCACGCTTACCGCCGGCGAATGGAAAGACGCGGACAATATTGCGGACTGGTTGAAGCTGCTGTCAAAAGATGAGTGGAAAGGATTCGTAAACAGCAGAAAACTCGATACGGCGAACATAGTAACGGTTAAAGTCACAGACGGCGAAAACGCGTGCTTCAACGTACCCGTCAAGCTTCTGTCCGGCGACGAGGTCATATACACCGGCAAAACCGATATAAACGGCCGCGCGTATCTTTTCGGCAATATCACGGGCAATGACAAAACCGCGGACGCGGTATCCGTCGGCGAGCAGACCGTAGCTCTTGACGGCAAGACCGAGATCGAAATAAGCGCGGCGGAAGCCGGAATAGAGGTCAAAGCGCTTGATCTTATGCTTGTGATAGACACGACCGGAAGCATGGGCGACGAGCTTGAATACATCAAAGCCGAGCTGTACGACGTGGTGGAACGCGTTGCGAAGGCCGGAGAGAGCATATCGATCCGCGTCAGCGTCAACTTCTACCGCGATGAAGGCGACGATTATACCGTAAAGTTCTTCGATTTCAGAGAAGATATAAACGAATGTATAGAACAGTTGAAGGAACAGAGCGCTTACGGCGGCGGAGACTATCCGGAAGCCGTGCACACCGCGCTTGACAACGCCGTATCAGGTCACGACTGGCGTGAAGAAGCCGTCAAACTCTGCTTCATAGTCCTTGACGCGCCGCCTCACTCCGAGAGCGAGATCCAGGAAGTCAACGTCGAGCTGCTCAAAACCGTGAAGACCGCGGCGGAGCAGGGAATCAGAATTATACCCGTTGCGTCCTCCGGCGTTGACGGCGAGACCGAGTTCTTACTCAGAAGCTGGGCGCTTATGACCGGCGGTACGTATATATTCATCACGAACGACTCCGGTATCGGCGGCGGACACAAAGAAGCCGAGGTCGGCGAGCACACCGTTGAATTTTTAAACGAATGCATGATCCGCGTAGCCTGCGAATACTGCGGCATTTACGCGGGAGAAAAAGTTCCGTACACGCCGCCGTATCATCAATAACTGCAGGGGAGGGGTCTTACGTGAACCCCCAACGCTCTCAAGTTCGCGTCGGGGAACCCCTATCCCGTGAACCCCCAACGCTCTCAAGTTCGCGTCGGGGAACCCCTATCCCCTCCCGAATTAAGAATTCAGAATTAAGAATGCAGGGGGCGCCGCTTCGACGCCCCGCTCGCAGGGGCGACCATCGGTCGTCCGTTATTAATGCCGTCAGGCAATTCACGGCAAAGCCAATTCACGCCCGAAGGGCAATTCACGCGCGTAGCGCAATTCACTTTTGCATAACACAGGATATTATACTGATAAAACATTTAGAAGTGAATTGACGGCTGATAGCCGTCGTGAATTTCCGCTTACGCGGAATGAATAATCAAAAATACAGGAGCAGTTTAAGTATGAAAAAACTGATTTGTATCGCACTGTGTTTAGTAATCGTCTTATCGTTTTGCTCGTGCGGGTTTACC
>JAEEGW010000232.1 GCA_016280525.1 Clostridiales bacterium | reverse complement strand
CAAAAACTATATCTGGGGCGGGGACAGACTGATAAAAAAATACGGAAAGAAATGCGATGACAGAACGTGCGCGGAAAGCTGGGAGCTTTCATTTCATCCGGACGGACTGACGCGTACGGCGGGCGGGAAAACTCTTACCGAGGTACTTCCCGCGGATCAGCTCGGCGAAAACTGCGGGAACTTCCCGTATTTTCCCGTTCTCGTCAAACTCATAGACGCGAAAAGCGATCTGTCCGTGCAGGTGCATCCGTCGGACGAATACGCCGTTTCGCGCTGTCTCGGCTACGGCAAAACGGAGATGTGGTACGTCGTTGACGCGGAGCCGGGCGCGTGCCTTTACATCGGCTTCAACGAAGAACTTGACGATGATAAAATTAAAAAAGCCGCGGACGGCGGCACGCTGCAGAAATATCTCAATAAAATCGAGGTCAAACCGGGCGACGCGTTTCTGATACCCGCGGGGACGGTGCACGCTATAGGCGCGGGCTGTCTTATCTGCGAGATACAGCAGAACAGCAATATAACGTACCGTCTGTACGATTACAACCGCAAAGACAAAAACGGCAGCAAACGCGAGCTTCACACGGATCAGGCGCTTGCGGTGATAAACAAAAGCGCGGGCGTGCTGCGCTGCGCGGATATGAAAACGGACGACGGCAATATACTATTCGCAACGAAATATTTTACCGCGTACAAGCTTGATATAAACGGGCGGCGCATAATAAAATCGGACAAAGGATCTTTCCGCTGTATCACGTGCGTTTCGGGCGAGGGCGAAATTGACGGCGGGAAAATATGCGCCGGAGACTCGTTCTTCATCCCGGCGGGCGAAGATGAATACGTACTGTCCGGCGAAATGACGCTTATAATGACCGCGGTAAGAAAATACGCCGTGGGCATAGACTTGGGCGGCACTTTCATAAAAGGCGGCATAGCGGACGATCTCGGAAATATCATAGTATACGATAAAGTCGCAACGGAAGCCGAAAAGGGCGACAAAGCCGTGGCGAAAAACATATCGGACCTCTGTATAAGCCTGCTAAAAGCGGCGAATATGACCGCGGCGGACATCTGCGGCGCCGGCATGGGCGTGCCCGGCATGATAGACAGCAAAAACGGCGAGGTGGTATACGCGAACAACCTGAGGTGGACGCATTTTAAAATATCTGACAGCGTCACAAGCCGGACCGGGCTGAAAGTCATGATATCGAACGACGCGAACGTAGCCGCGCTCGGCGAGGCGAAATTCGGCGAGGGCAAAGGGTGTAAAAACACGGTAATGCTTACGCTCGGAACGGGCGTCGGCGGCGGCATAGTGCTTGACGGAAAGCTCTACGAGGGCAACGCGTCCGCGGGCGCGGAGCTCGGTCACGTGGTCATAGTCAAGGACGGTTTGAGCTGTTCGTGCGGCAGGCGCGGCTGTCTTGAAGCGTACGCTTCCGCCTCGGCTCTCGTGCGCGACACGAAACGCGCCGTAGCACAGCACCCCGACAGCAAAATGAGCGAGGTAAAGGAAATAGACGGCACGACGGCGTTCAGATACAGGGATACGGACCCGTACGCAAAGGACGTTCTGGATAAGTATTTCAGCTATCTCGCCTGCGGAATAATAGATTTTGCAAACGTTTTCAGGCCGGAAAAAGTCATTCTGGGCGGCGGTATCTGCGCGGAGGGAGAAGGGCTCACCGCGCCGCTTCAGGCTATAGTCGACAGCGAGATATACGGCGGCGACATGGGTCCTGCGGTGAAGATAACGACGGCAAAGCTCGGCAATAAAGCCGGCATTCTCGGCGCCTCGGCGCTTGTATTCGGCAATTAACGTTCGCGCAAAGCGAGCTCATAATCATCGGCGCAAGCCGAGATCGTAACGCTGCGCCGACAGCTCATAACTTAAAAAATGAATTGCCCTGCGGGCGTGAATTGTCTTACGACGTGAATTGCCTGACGGCGTGAATTGCCTGACGGCGTGAAAAACGGGCGATCAATGCTCGCCCGTTTGCCTTCTCGGTTGGAGAAGGTGGCGGCGAAGCCGTCTCATAGTTTTCGGCGTAAGCCGAGATCATAACGCTGCGTCAGCAGCTCATAACTTAAAAAATGAATTGCCCTTCGGGCGTGAATTGCGCCCTACGGCGCGTGAATTGTCCTTCGGACGTGAATTGCCTTCGGCGTGAATTGCCTTCGGCGTGAATTGCCTTACGGCGTGAAAAACGGGCGATCAATGCTCGCCCCTGCCGCCTCTGAATTCTGAATTCTTAATTCTGAATTCTTAATTCTCTCCGTATTATATTAAATTGCGGCGCACGGTAAAAATACTGTGAACAATCGCGCGCGCGTATTGACATTATTCTTATTTTATGTTATAATAACGCCGTGAAAAACAAACGGCGCGTGACTGACGGAAAGCGGACAACCGCAAGGGAGCGCGGCCGTATAAAGCCGACCGTCTGGGCATACTTGAACAATAGTCCGAGTGTGTCCTTTTATCTTTTTCGGGGGTACAGAATGAAGAAAATCGGGATCATTATGGGATCAGACAGCGATATGCCGATCATCAAAAAAGCGACGGATATGCTTGACAGCTTAGGCGTGCCTTACGAGGTACACATCTATTCAGCGCACAGGACGCCGGAGCAGGCAGCCGCGTTTGCGAAAAACGCAAGAGAAAACGGCTTTGCCGCGATAATAGCCGCCGCGGGAATGGCGGCGCACTTAGCAGGCGCGTTAGCCGCGAACACCACTCTGCCGGTCATAGGCATACCGTGCGGAGGCGGTGCGTTCGTAAACGGACTTGACGCGCTTTTATCGACCGTTCAAATGCCCACGGGCATACCCGTGGCGACGGTCGCCGTAAACGGCGGCGCGAACGCCGCGCTCCTCGCCGCGCAGATAATAGCGGTGGAAGATAAAGAGCTTGCTTTAAAACTTGACAAAAAAAGAAAAGACGACGCGGAAAAAGTCTTATCAAAAGACGCCGCGCTTGATATTTAAGGAGACACAATGGGCGGTTATTTCGGTATAGCGTCGAAAAACGACTGCATGGCGGACGTATTCTTCGGCGTTGACTATCACTCACATTTAGGCACGAAACACGGCGGACTCGCCGCGTACGACGCCGAGATAGGACTTCAGAGAAAAATACACAGCATAGGAAATTCGCCTTTCAGAACGAAATTCGAGCGCATATTCGAAGAGATGAAAGGCACCTCCGCGATAGGCTGTATAAGCGACACGTTTCCGCAGCCGCTTCTGCTTCGCTCAAAGCTCGGCAGCTACGCGATATGCGTGACCGGCGTTATCCACAACATGGACGACCTTATAAAAAGCTATTTTGAGGTGACCGGCGCGCATTTTGACGCGATGACGGGCGGAAAAATAAACGGCACGGAGCTTTTCGCGGCGCTCATGGACCACAAGGACACGTTTGCGGAGGGCATAAGATACGCGCAGGAGCTTGTTGACGGCACGGCGGCGGTGCTTATCTTACGCGAAGACGGCACGATAATCGCCGCGCGCGACAAATACGGCAGACTGCCCATGCAGATAGGCAAACGCGAGGACGGTTTCGCCGTATCGTTTGAATCGTTCGCATACTTGAAACTCGGATTCGAGCCGTTCTGCGAGCTCGGTCCCGGCGAGATAGTACAGATAACGCCGGACGCGGTCATAAAGCTCGCGGCGCCGGAGAAGAAAAAGCGTATATGTTCGTTCTTGTGGAGCTACTACGGCTATCCGACCTCGACTTACGAGGGCGTGAACGTTGAGGCTATGAGATACAGAAACGGCGAGATAATGGCGGAAGCCGACATGGAGAGCAAAAACGCGGAAAACGTGGATTACGTCGGCGGCGTTCCGGATTCCGGCACGCCTCACGCGATAGGCTACGCGAACAGAAGCCACAAGCCGTTTGCGCGCGCGTTCATCAAATACACGCCCACGTGGTCGCGCAGCTTCATGCCGTCAGACCAGACGGACAGAGACAAAATAGCAAAAATGAAGCAGATACCCGTGCACGAGCTTATAACGGACAAAGAGCTGCTCTTCGTTGACGACTCGATAGTCCGCGGCACGCAGCTTAAGGAGACCGTTGAATTCCTATACGAAAACGGCGCAAAGGCGGTACACATGCGCTCCGCGTGTCCGCCCATAATGTACGGCTGCAAATTCTTAAACTTCTCCCGCGCGACGTCGGATATGGAGCTCATAGCAAGACGCGTTATAGTTGAGCTTGAGGGAGAAGAAGGCTTCAAATACATAAAAGAATACAGCGACGGCAAGACGCCGAGAGGACGCGCTCTGCGCGACGCGATATGTAAAAAATTCAACTTTGCGTCGCTTGAATTCCAGTCGCTTGAAGGCGTTGTCAAAGCGATTGGACTTGACAAGTCCGAGCTATGTACTTACTGCTGGGACGGGGAGGAATAATATGGTAAACAATTCAAGATCGGAAGCGTACGCAAAATCCGGCGTAGATATAACGGCGGGCTACCGCGCGGTAGAGCTGATGAAAGCGCACATAGCCAAAACCATGGTACCGAGCGTCGTGTCCGGCATAGGCGGTTTCGGCGGTTTGTTTGAGCTTGATCTTACCGGTATTTCAAAGCCCGTGCTCGTTTCCGGCACGGACGGCGTGGGCACGAAATTAAAGCTCGCTTTCTTAGCGGACAAGCACGACACGGTCGGGGTTGACTGCGTTGCAATGTGCGTAAACGACGTTATCTGCTGCGGCGCAAAACCGCTTTTCTTCCTTGATTATATAGCCTGCGGTAAAAATATACCGGAGCGCATAGCGGACATTGTAAAAGGCGTATGCGACGGCTGCGTACAGTCCGGCGCGGCTCTCATAGGCGGCGAGACCGCCGAGATGCCCGGTTTTTACCCGGAGGACGAATACGACCTCGCCGGTTACTGCACGGGCGTGGTCGATCGTGATAAAATAATAGACAACACGAAAATGAAGGCGGGCGACGTCGTTATCGCTCTGCCGTCAAGCGGCGTTCATTCTAACGGATTTTCGCTCGTGCGCAAAGTTTTTGACGTTGAAAATGCCGATATAAAATCGCCGGTCAAAGAATTAGGCGGAAAGAGCATACTTGAAACGCTTCTGACACCTACGAAAATCTACGTAAAACCTATATTAAAACTGCTTGAAGCGGTTGAAGTTCACGGTATTTCCCACATAACCGGCGGCGGATTTTACGAGAATATCCCGAGAAGCATACCGGACGGCTTGGGCGTAGTTATAAAAGAAAAAGACGTAAAAGTACTGCCGATATTCGATCTGATAGAGAAAAAAGGCAATATCAGCCGCCGCGATATGTTCAATACGTTCAACATGGGCGTGGGCATGGACGTTATAGTTCCCGCGGAGCAGACGGACGAAGCGCTTACGATACTGAAAGAATGCGGCGAGGACGCTTACGTCATAGGCGTAGTAAAAGAAAGTGAGAGTAAGATAGAGATATGCTGAAAAAAGTATTTTCCGGTATCTGCGCCGGCGTTCTTATAAGCATTGGCGGCGCGGTGTTCCTTGCGTGCGATAACAGATACGTCGGCGCGGTGCTCTTCACCGTCGCGCTTCTCTGCATCTGCTTAAAAGGCTATTCGCTCTATACGGGAAGAATTGGATTTATAGTTGAATCCCACGACAAAGAGTATTTTGGCGGACTTACCCTCGGTTTGCTCGGCAACGCGATAGGTACGGTCGGCTGCGGTTACGCTATAAGGTTAGCTTTACCGAAGTTAGGCGAGGCGGCGCAGATACTTTGCACCGGCAAGCTTGACCAGTCGTTCTGGCAGACTTTGATACGCGGTATATTCTGCGGCGTGCTTATGTATTTAGCCGTCAGCATTTACAAAGAAAAGAACAACGTAATAGGCATTATCTTCTGCATACCCGTCTTTATTCTGGCGGGCTTTGAGCACTCGATAGCCGACCTGTTCTACTTCGCCGCGTCCGGCATCGTATCTCTTAAAGCTTTCGACTTTATCTGGACGGTGATTTTAGGCAACAGCATAGGCGCGGTGATACTTCCGCTTCTTATGATGAAATTCAAAAGGACAAAATAAATGGCTGAATTTTTTGAGCTTACCGCGTACTGCAAAAACGGACTTTTCAAAAACCGCGGCGTCGATTTATCGGATATAATCAAAACGCCGTACACCGTGTCGTTTGATACGGTCAATCACGGCGGATTTACGGCTTACACCGTGAGTATTGAAAGCCTTGTAATGAAAGAGGACACGTTTGAAACGCTTGCCGGAATTGCGAAGACAATGCTTGATGCGCTCGATAACGCGGCAGTTGTGAGCGGCGCTTACGAGCTTACGGGATATCTTACGGCAAAAATAAACACGTTAAAAGGGCTTGACAAGGTACTGTACAAATTCCCGCTTCTGTTTTTCAGATGTGGAGAGGAAAAGGGATTTGAAGTATATAAGACCGTAAACGGAATATCGGTAGTTTACAATAAAGAAGCACAGGACATATTTGGTGATTGATATGAAAAAAGTAAAAATCGCCGTTTTGGTATCGGGCGGCGGGACGAATTTACAGGCGCTTATAGACGCGCAGGATTCCGGTATAATAACGAGCGGAAAAATAGTCTGCGTTATATCGAGCAAGGCGGGTGCGTACGCCTTGACACGTGCGGCAAACGCGGGGATAGACGCTTATACCGTGGCGAAAAAAGAGTGCAGGGAT
>JAEEGW010000032.1 GCA_016280525.1 Clostridiales bacterium | reverse complement strand
GGGAGACGTATATTTGAATACGGTAGACACGTCGTTCAGCTTCAGAAGCCACGTCAGCATCACCGAGGCAACGAAAATTGCCGACGTGATAAGCGGATGAGGCTTTTTTATCTTAGCAAAGAATCCGCCGGCGATATACATTACGCACAGCCACAGCGTTGAATAGCCGCTGCCCAGACCGAAAGCGGAAACGTCAAGGAACGTAGGCAGAGCGCAGTAGAGAACGAGCACGCCGCCCAGTACGAAACCGATCGTTTTGGTACGGGCTTTTTGTATTATCACGTTCAACAGCGGCATCAGGACGACCATTCCGATATATGCCGATACGTACCAGTATTCCTTGTTCATTATAGGCATAAGCGATTTGAACCACGCGTTTTCCGGAAGCTGATCTTTGAAAAAGATAGTGGTCAGCAGCGTGCCGAGTACCGTATAAAACACGAGTTCAAGCCAGATCATCACCGGCCTTGAAAGCTTGAATTTTTTGTTGTATCCGAGATATCCGCTAACCATGGCGTACACGTCCACGGCGCAGTAAGTCAGAGCCTGAAGGAATATTATAAGTTTGTGGTTGTCGGGGAAATTCTCGGTCAAAGACTTGGACGAGATACCGCCGTAATTACATACGTGCAGTATGCACACGAACAGCATCGCCACTATTTTCAAAAGGTCAATGCCGTAATTTCTTTCCGGTGCGCTTCTCAGCACCGGAGCGTCGTTGTTGCTCATATACGTTTCCTTTCCGGATTATTCTTGTATGGTTATATTATACCACATAAAGCGTAAATGTCAATGCGTTTGCAAAAAAATCCGTCGTTTAAATAAACGGCGGACGCCCACGGAAATACGTTGTAAAAAACCGGTGTCCCTACGGGACGAAATTTTGGGGGTGCCCACCCCTCAACCCCCCCCAAACCCCCTCTTTCCCCTCCGCTCAAGTTGTCAAAATAACTTGAGGGGGCAGCGCGTCGGGCGTTCAGGGGTTCCCCGAAAACGAGGTACGAGTTTTTGGGGGTTCCCGGTATGGGGGCCGCCGACGCGCGCGGCTTACGGGAACCCCCACCGCTCCCCAGTTCGCGGCAGGGAACCCCTATTACGCCGCAAACAAAGCCCCGATACTTCGGGGGGAAGGCGGTGGGTTAGGGGGGCGGAAAAAGGGGGGCGGGGGAGCCCTCCTCTGGGGTGAGTCCGTTACGCGCACCGATTGTAGGGGTCGGCGCATACGACGACCCTGTAGGGGAGGGGTCATTCCTCTCGTGGTGTAGGGGCGACAAGTGGTCGCCCGCCGGAATTTGCACAAAACAAAAAGGGCGATCAATGATCGCCCCTACAAGCCTCATCCACCACTTCGTGGTCCCCCCTTGCCCGGTTCG
The DNA here is from genome assembly GCA_016280525.1 of Clostridiales bacterium. Taxonomy (GTDB): domain Bacteria; phylum Bacillota; class Clostridia; order Oscillospirales; family CAG-272; genus UBA1248. The sequence continues at coordinate 5,837 of JAEEGW010000032.1, read as the reverse complement.
CGATCACAGATCGCTTCACCGCTTGCCGGGGTTCAAAGAACCCCTCGCTAAAAACTCCACACCGTGGAGTTTTCTTAACGCGTCGCGCCCCGAAAGGGGAAGGCAGGCGGGCCGTCGATAGGGGTCGCGTAACTGACCCCTACCGTCGCCAAAAAACCAAAACATCAATGTTTCCCGCAGTCCTTACAGTACGGACAGCCGGAGCATTTTCCGCCGCAGGACGAAGCGTGTTTCTTTTTATCTCTTATCAGAACGATTACGGCGGAGGCTATGACGGCGACCAGCGCCGCAATAACGATCAATGTTAATGCGTTCTGAGTGATCCATTCTATCATAACCTTACCTCCTTATATTATTTTACGCGGACTTTCTTGTCAAGCGTAGTGGATTCTTTGTATTTTCTTATAAACAGCATGTATATCATCAGCGCGAGGAATCCGAATGCGAATACCAGGCTTATGATGTTCAGCACAAGACCGTCGCCCGAGGCGAGATTGCCGGAGAACAGGTTGCCGAACTGGTTTATCATAAGCGCGATGACGTATGCAAATCCGCACTGATAACCGATTGCGAACCACGTCCAGCCCGCGTTGTTCATCTCACGCTTGATGGCGCCGATAGCCGCGAAGCAGGGTGCGCAGAGCAGGTTGAAGGTAAGGAACGAGAAGCCCGCGATCTTTGTGGAGAACGCCGCGGCTATGTTCTTCCAACCGCCGAACAGGATGCCCATAGTACCGACGATGTTTTCCTTTGCCACAAGTCCGGTGACGGAAGCGACCGCTGCCTGCCAGTTGGAAGCGCCCCAGCCGAGCGGAGCGAATATCCACGATATGCCCTTGCCGATGTAGGAGAGTATCGACATATCAAGCTGTTCGTCGGAGAGCATGCCGAAGCTGCCGTCCACCCATCCGAAGTATGAGGCGAACCAGATGACTATCGTTGAAAGCAGGATGACCGTTCCGGCTTTCTTGATAAACGACCAGCCGCGCTCCCACGTTGAACGCAGAGTGTTTTTTATGGTGGGGAAGTGGTACGCGGGAAGCTCCATAACGAACGGAGCGGGATCGCCTGCGAATCTCTTCGTTTTCTTCAGCATAACGCCGGATATGATTATTGCCGCCATGCCCATGAAATAAGCGGAAACGGCTATGAGCGGAGATTTGCCGAATATGGCGCCGGCTACCATTGAAATGAACGGGAGCTTTGCGCCGCAGGGGATGAACGTCGTAGTCATTATCGTCATCCTCCTGTCGCGCTCGTTCTCTATCGTACGCGACGCCATTATGCCGGGTATGCCGCAGCCCGTGCCCACGAGCATGGGTATGAACGACTTGCCGGAAAGTCCGAAGCGTCTGAATATCCTGTCAAGCACGAACGCTATACGCGCCATATATCCGCAGCCTTCAAGTATCGCCAGAAGCAGGAACAGAATGAACATCTGCGGTACGAAGCCGAGCACCGCGCCTACGCCGGCTACGATGCCGTCCATTATAAGACCGTACAGCCACTGCGGTACTCTCGGTTCGCCATCTTCGTTCAAAAGCGCTTTATTGAGCAGCGCCGGGATGCCGGGCACCCATACGCCGGAGTCCGCGGGATCGGGCTCGTCAAAGCCTTTTTCTTCAAAATACGCGACGGCTTCCTTGAACGTCATGCCGTTCGTATCGTCTTCCGACGCGTCGTCGGGAACCGTTTCGAAATAAACATCAAGCTCTGTTTCTTCAAGCGTTTCATCGTCCGTTACGGTGACTTTTTTGCTCGCTTCGGACGAAGTGAACGCTTTCATCTCAGCCAATGCCGCGTCCGCGTCAAAATCGTCCGCTTCAAGATCGAATCCGTAAGCCGTCACGGCGTTTACCGCGGCGGAATAGTCGTCCGATTTTTCCTCGTACGCCTTTGCGCCTATGTTGAACAGGTGGAAGCCGTCTCCAAAAAGCCCGTCGTTTGCCCAGTCCGTAAGCGCCGTGCCGAGCGCGCCCGGCGCCATGGCGATCATATAGACCAGCGTCATTATAACGGCGAATATCGGAAGTCCGAGCCAGCGGTTCGTAACAACTTTGTCTATCTTATCGGACGTCGTGAGTTTTTCTTTGCTTTTTTTCTTATATATCGCTTTGATGATCGAGCTTATGTAAACGTAACGCTCGTTTGTGATTATGCTTTCCGCGTCGTCGTCAAGCTCTTTTTCAGCGGCTTTTATGTCTTCTTCTATGTGAGTCTTCGTCTGATCGTCGAGCTTAAGCTGTTCCATGACTTTTTCGTCGCGTTCGAATATCTTTACCGCGTACCATCTCTGCTGTTCCGCGGGCATATCGTGAACGACCGCTTCTTCAATGTGCGCAAGCGCGTGTTCGACCGGACCGGAAAAGCTGTGCTGCGGCACGGTCTTTTCTCCCTTTGCCGCTTGGATCGCCGCCTCGGCGGCTTCCATGACGCCGGTCTCTTTCAGCGCGGAGACTTCAACGACTTTGCATCCGAGCTGACGCGACAGCTCTCCGATATTGATCACGTCGCCGTTTTTCTTTACGACGTCTATCATGTTTATCGCTATGACCACCGGGATGCCGAGCTCCGTCAGCTGTGTCGTAAGATAAAGGTTCCGCTCAAGGTTCGTGCCGTCCACGATGTTAAGTATCGCGTCCGGACGCTCGCCTATCAGATAATTTCTTGCCACAACCTCTTCAAGAGTGTAGGGCGAAAGGGAATAAATACCGGGAAGGTCCGTTATTATTACTCCGTCGTGTTTTTTGAGTTTGCCCTCTTTCTTTTCCACCGTTACGCCCGGCCAGTTGCCTACGAACTGGTTTGAACCGGTCAAAGCGTTGAAAAGCGTCGTTTTGCCGCTGTTTGGGTTGCCGGCAAGCGCTATACGTATATCCATACCGTTTTTCCTTTCTTTCAATCGGGTTAGCGAAAGCTAACCGTACTCCTTAAATATATGAGGCAAAAGCCTCTTAACGTTTAGGTGGTATCTTTGAAAATTCCTTATCAAGGCTCCTCCTCCGGGGGAGCTGTCAGCTTTGCTGACTTTAGGAGTTTTATGTGCGAATAACTTTTTTATTTATTCCACTTCTATCATTTCCGCGTCTGCTTTGCGGATGGAAAGCTCGTAGCCTCTGACGTTTATCTCTATCGGATCTCCGAGCGGCGCTACCTTGCGGACGTAAACCTCAACTCCGCGGGTTATGCCCATGTCCATTATGCGACGCTTTATCGCGCCTTCGCCGTGCAGTTTCACGACTTTGACCGTTTCGCCGATCTTGACGTCTCTTAACGTTTTCATTGTTCTGCTCCTTTCAAACCATTATTCTTCTTGCCATTTCTTCGTTTATGGCTATGCGGGATTCTTTAACTCTTACGATTATATTGCCGCCGAGCTTGTTTACGATCGACAGGGTGCTGCCGGCGGTGAACCCGAGATCTTCAAGATGCTGTTTGACCTCGGCGGAACCGCCCACACGCTTCACCGTGAGCTCTTCACCCGTCTCCGCCAGATTCAAAGGGATCATACGCTCTCCTTTCCGGACCGGCTCCGGTCCAACGGTTAGCCTCTGCTAACTCACGATGTATTATAGCACCGGATACGGGATTTGTCAAGGGGTTTTTCAAAAAAATCAGAATTAAGAATTAAGAATTCAGAATTAAGGTGTCGGCTTACGGGAACCCCCACCGCTCTCCGGTTCGCGTTGGGGAACCCCTACCGCCGACGAATTGTGCGCCGTTCCGGCGCTCTTGGGTGGTTACCCACCCCTCACGGGAACCCCCGTTGCTCACTATGTTCGCAACGGGGAACCCCTCGGCCCCTCCCACCATCTCTAAACGAGATTGAGGGGCGCGGATTATAGGGGCGACCATTGGTTGTCCGTTGTAGGGGAGGGGTTTCCCCTCCCGAGTGAAGAGTGAATAGTGAATAGTGAATAGGTAAGGTGTCGCTTCGCGACGAATTATGGTGGGTTTCCCACCCGTGAACCCCCAAAAACTCGTACCTCGTTTTCGGGGAACCCCGGGCCACCCCTCGCGGGCACAACGTGCCCGAATGAAGACACCCGCTAACGCGGGGTTCCCGTCAAATCAAAGATTTGAGGGGGCGCAAGCGGGCGATCGGTGACCGCCCCTGCTGGCGGGCGGCAGAGGCGGCGAGCTTTGTGGAAATACAAAGCAAAAATATTTTTCCTTGTTTTAAAACAAAATAATAAAAAAGCACCCGGCGCGGAAAAATATTACAGTCCGCGCCGGATATATGTTTAAATTTGTTTATCTGAGCCTGTCACGGCGCGGACAGCGCCGCCGCGATATCAGCCGTTCAGCAAAGCCTCGATCTTGACTTTTATAAGATCGAACGCCACGTCGTTCATGCCGCTGTTTATAACGATATCGGCAAGCGCCCGCGTCGGCTCAACGTAAATGTAGTGCATGGGTTTGACCGTCGTCAGATACTGTTCGGCTATGCCCTCTACGTCGCGCCCGCGTTCCTTTACGTCGCGAATAACGCGGCGCAGTATGCGCTCATCCGCGTCCGCTTCAACGTATATTTTTATATCGAACATCGAACGCAGCGTCGTATCGCACAGTACGAGTATCCCCTCCACGACTATAACGTCGGACGGCTTTACAAGCACCGTCCTGCCCGAGCGGTTGTGTACGGTAAAATCGTAAACGGGGCAGAGTATCGGCTCGCCGTTTTTGAGCGCTTTCAGATGCTTTATCAAAAGATCCGTTTCAAACGCGTCCGGTGAGTCGTAGTTCAGTTTTTTTCTCTCCTCAAACGGGATGTCGTCGCGGCATTTGTAATAATTGTCGTGATAAATGACGGTTATTTTGTCCCCGAACGCTTCTTTCAGTCTGTTCGTGAACGTGGATTTTCCGGAACCCGTGCCTCCGGCAACACCTATTATTATGCTCATACCGACCTCCGTGAAGTTTTTCAAATATATTATAACAAAATCAGCCCGGTTTGTCAATATTCGCCGTAAAATCCGTTATTTTGGTGTAAAAAACTTAAAAATTATCGGATAACAATAAAAATTTTTGATTTTCTATTGACAAATCGCCGTTGTTGTGATATTATATGTGCGCACGGAGGTGGGCGGATGAAATACAGAGAGTTAAAAAGAAGATTTAAAATATATATATTTTTCGCAGCCGCGAAGATCATGACGACAGCAACGATGTTTCTGCAAAGACGGAGGGCTTTTTTTCAATCCGATATATAATTTGTGCATAAACACTTGACAAACCGTTTTTTTTGTAGTATAATCTCCGCACAGGCTGTGATAAAGACAGTAGTTTACGTTTTCGTATCAGAGAGGGGACGGACGGTGAAAGTTCCTTACGCGGCGTAAATGAAGACCGCTTTTGAGCCTCGGCGAGGAAACAACAGTATTTGCCGACGTACCCCGCGTTAAGGGAGAACGAAGTTAAACTTCAAGGTGGGACCGTGTAAATTTTTTGCACCCTTGAGCGTCTTTTTACGACGCTGCAAGGGCTTTTATATTTTTTGGAGGTTTAAAATGAAAGTTATTTACAACGACGGGCACGTCGGAGAATGTGCACCGGAGGAAGAACAGCACGTTTTACGTCATACGGCGGCGCATATCATGGCGCAGGCTGTAAAGCGTCTTTTCCCGCAGGCGGATTTCGGCTACGGACCGGCAACGGAAAAGGGCTTTTACTACGATATCGATTTAGGCGACACGAAGCTGTCCGACGAGGACCTCGCCCGGATCGAAGCGGAGATGAAGAAGATCTGCAAAGAAAATCTTCCCATCAAGGCGTTCACCCTGCCGCGCGCGGAGGCGATAGCCTTAATGGAGGAAAGAGGAGAAAAGTATAAGGTC
>JAEEGW010000231.1 GCA_016280525.1 Clostridiales bacterium | reverse complement strand
ACCCCCCATACCCCCCTGTCCCCTCCCATCATTTTTACAAATGATGGGGCGGACGAACCCCGCTTGCGGTGCCCGAAGAAATCTGCGCGTCACTGCTGTGACTGTGCTTGATTTCTTTAGACCGCTGCGCTTTCCTCACTTTGCTTCATCTGCCCCCGGCAGCGCAAAGCTCGTCTACCCCAAACCCCGCCCCCCCGAGACTTTCTCGGGGCTTTTTTTGAGCGAAAAACGGACGACCGATGGTCGCCCCTACAAGCGGGCCGTCGATAGGGGTTCCCCGTTGCGAACACCGTGAGCAACGGGGGTTCACGTAGCCGACCCCTACGACCATGATGCCCCATCAATATCATTAAGAGATTGATGGGAGGGGCCGAGGGGTTCCCCGTTGCGAACGTAGTGAGCAATGGGGGTTCCGGAGGGGATGGGGGGTATGGGGGGGTGGCGCGTAGCGCCGTGAGGGGTGGCCCGGGGTTCCCCGAAAACGAGCTTGTCGAGTTTTTGGGGGTTCACGGGTGGGGAACCCACCATATTCGTCGGCGTAGCCGACACCGGTTTTTATTCTTTATTATTTAAAACGGACGACCAATGGTCGCCCCTACATTGATTTGTTTTATGCGGACGACCAATGGTCGCCCCTACATTGATTTGTTTGATTTAAAAGCGGGCGATCATTGATCGCCCCTGCAACGGGTCGTCGAGGTGCCGGCCCCTGCAGTCATAATTTCTATTTTTGTGAATAAGCATAAAAAGACAAGTCAAAAATTTAAAGCAGTAATCAGTTTTTTAGAGGTGTTTTATGTATTCCGCTGTTATACTTGCCGGAGGGTTCGGCACGCGGCTCAGACCGCTGACCGATACCGTCCCGAAACCGATGCTCCCGGTGGGAGGCGAGCCGAATCTCATAAGGCTTTGCGAGCATCTTTGCAGAAACGGTTTTGACAACGCCGTCGTGACGCTTAGATATCTGCCGGAGAAAATAAAAGACGCTTTGTCTGAGTGCTGCCGCGGAGTAGACCTGTTTTATATCTGCGAGGACGAGCCGCTCGGCACGGCGGGCGCTGTGAAAGCGGCGGAAGATCTGTTGTCCGACGATTTTCTCGTCATATCCGGCGACGCCGTCTGCACGCTCGATCTTGCCGCGGGATACGAGGCGCATAAAAAGAGCGGCGCGGCGGTGACTATACTATTGCACACCGTGACCGATCCCATGCAGTACGGCTGCGTCGTCTGCGATAAAAACGGCAGGATAGAAGCGTTCTGCGAAAAACCGTCGTGGCAGCAGGTCGTGTCGGACAAGGTGAACACGGGAATATATTTCATATCCCGCCGCGCGCTCGATTACGTTCCGAAAAACAAAGAATTCGATTTCTCCCGCGACGTTTTCCCGGCCATGCTTGATAACGGCGAATTCCTGCTCGGTTACGAGGCGGAAGGTTACTGGCGCGATATAGGATCGTTTGCCGAATATCTTGCCGCCAACCGCGACTTTGCCGACAATTCGAAAAACAAAGCGGAGACCGAGGGTTCCGTCTGCGGAGACAGTTTCCGGCTCGGCAAAAACTCCGCTTTTATAAACTCCGTGGCGTTTGACGGCGTCAGCGTGGCGGACAACTGCTCGATCACCGAAAGCATTCTTGCAAGAAACGTGACGGTAGGCGACGGCTGCGTTCTGCAGAACGGCTGCGTAATAGGAGAAGGCGCTATAATAAACGACGGCGTGAAACTCGGCTACGGCACGGTGATACAGCCCGGAAAAACGGTAGTAAAAAGCAAGGAAGGCGGATATATGATAAAAAGCAAACTTTTCTGCGGCGGCTCCGTTACGGTCCCGTATAACGACGATCCGACGTCACGGTTATGCAGGCTCGCGCGCGCCGTCGCAACCGTGTCTGACGGACCCGTGGGCGTCTGCTGCGACGCGAAGGGGAAGCACGAAAACGACGCGGAGCTTTTTTGTCACGTTCTCTGCGACTGCGGCGCTGCGGTCTATTATTTCGGTGCGACGGCAAAGCTTGCCGCAAAGACCGCGGGAGCTTACTACGGCTGCGATATAACCGTATATATCCGCTCTGCCGACGGCGGTATATGCCTTGAATTTTTTGACAATACCGGTATGTCCCTGCCCGCGTCGGACGAAAAGCGCATATCCGACGCGTACCGCGCCGAGCCGGAGAAGAGAAGCGGCGGAAAAATAATAAAAATAAGCGGTCTTTGCGTGCTTTACTATAACGCGCTTTCCGCATCCGCGGATTTAAGCGGCGTAAAAGTCAGCGTATCCGGCTGTGAAGACCCCGCCGGGCTTTTGTCCGCTTTTGCCGCGGCTGGCGCGGATACGGCGGGCAAAGCCTCGCCTTATACGGAAAAGGACGAATTCACGGTAAACGCGGCGGAGGGCGCGATGCTCTTATGTCAGAACGGTTTTTTCTGCAATTTCGACAGCTGTCTTCTTATCCTGCTGTCACTCATATCCGCATCGGATCAGCCGGTTATATCCCTGCCGTATTTTTTGCCGCGTATATACGAAAAAGCGGCAAAAGACAACGGCATAAAAGTGTTAAGATATTCAAGCAAGCCGAATCTTATAAAGAAAAGCGATATTGAGGCGCGGCGTTACAGGACTTCATGTATGTGGTGTCACGACCCGCTTTTCTGCGCCGCGTATCTTATGAGCGAGCTGAAAAAGCACGGTATGAGCTTATCGGAAGCGGCGGACAAATACTGCAAAGGCGTTGTAACGCGCAGTGAGATAAAAGTTTCCGAAAAAGAAAAAGCGTCCTGTATGAGAAGACTTTACGAGGCGTATATGCCGTATCAGTTAAGCGCCTCGGACGGCGTATGCATCGTGGAAGGCGGCGCGGAGGGCGTTGCCATGGCGGACGACAGCGACAAAATAAAGCTCGTTATATGCGCGGACAGCGAGGAAGCGGCGGAGGACGCCGTAGGCGAGATAATGATGCGTATGGGAAAGCTGCGTTCATAAATATTTTATATAAGAGAACTTGAAGTAATATAAGATAAACGCTATAATAATAAACGTAATATGACTTTTTGCGGAAAGGTCGGCGCAGACCTCCGCTACATATATCAAAATCAAATAAAGTGCCACGGCAAAAACCGAGGTGTTTTTCGCCGTGTAAAGAAAGGGATAGAAATGCCAAGAAAGAAAAAAACAGAGGGCACCGGCAAGCTTAAAATAGCCATGCTCGGCGGCTTGTATGAAATAGGAAAAAACTTAGCCGTAATAGAATATGAGGACGAGATACTCGTCGTTGACTGCGGGCTCGGATTCCCGGACGACGATATGCTCGGTATCGACCTTGTAATACCGGATATAACGTATCTTGTTGAAAATCAGGAAAAGATCAAGGGCATTCTTTTAACGCACGCGCACGAGGACCATATAGGCGCCTTGCCGTACGTTCTGCAGCAGATATCGCCGCCGGTCTACGGCACCCCGCTCACGATAGGTATTTTGAACGTCAAGCTTGAGGAGCATACGTATGAGATCGAGCCGGACCTGCACGTCGTCCGCGCCGGGCAGAAGATAAAGCTCGGCTGCTTTGAGGTGGAGTTCATAAACGTGAACCACTCGATACCGGACGCGGTCTGCTT
>JAEEGW010000230.1 GCA_016280525.1 Clostridiales bacterium | reverse complement strand
TATTGACTATTATATTTTTGTTTGATATAATGATAAAAAATTATAATGGGAAAAATATGTATGCACAGCAGTAAACTGATCTCATTCATTGAAAACGGCGGTGCGGACAAGCGCTTTGCGGAGCTTTACGGACAGAAAAACGTAATGAAGCAAAGGTCGCGCTATATTGACGCCGCGCAGAATTTCATAAATCTTTACGGTGACGGAGAATGCGCCGTCCTGTCGGTCTCCGGCAGGAGCGAGATATCCGGCAACCATACCGACCACAACAAAGGCTGCGTGCTTGCCGCGTCGGTCGACGTTGACATCATAGCCGTGGTCAAAAAGACCTCCGATAACGTGATACGCATAAAAAGCGAAGGGTTTGACGAGGACGTCTGTCCGCTTGACGATGTGCCGGAGATCCAAAAACTCCGCTATTCTTCAAAAGCCATAATATACGGCGTATGCGACGGATTTGCGAAAAAAGAATATAAAACGGGCGGATTCTGCGCGTATACGACGTCCACCGTGCTCAAAGGCAGCGGGCTTTCTTCCTCCGCGGCGTTCGAAGATATGGTAGGATATATCCTGTCCGTGCTGTATAATAACGACGCCGTCCCGGACGTGGAGATCGCAAAAATCTCGCAGTACGCGGAAAACGAATTTTTCGGCAAGCCGTGCGGGCTTATGGATCAGGTCGCGTGCGCGGTCGGCGGATTCGTTTACATAGATTTCGGCGGAGATGAACCGGAGATAGTTCCCGTGCCGTTCGATCTTACGGCGGCGGGCTACGACCTCTGCATTGTCAATACCGGCGGAAATCACGCAGATTTAAACGAGGATTACGCGTCCGTTCCGGCTGAGATGAAAGGCGTTGCGGCGCTGTTTGACAAAAAGGCGCTGCGCGGACTTACCGAGGACGATATAGTATCAAAACTGCCGGAGATAAGAGAAAAGCTCGGCGACAGGGCGGCTTTGCGCGCTATACATTTCATACGCGAAAACGACAGAGTAAAGGAGCAGAAAGACGCGCTTCTGTCCGGCGATATCGATACGTTTTTAAAGTTGGCGAACGGGTCGGGCGATTCAAGCTACAAATACCTGCAGAACGTTTACACGACTAAAAACCCGTCCGAGCAGGGCTTGTCGCTCGCGTTATGTATGACGGAAGGATTCTTAAAGGGCAGATCTGCCGCTTACAGAGTTCACGGCGGCGGTTTTGCCGGAACGGTACAGGCGTACGTGCCGGCGGCTCTGACGGATGAATATAAATCAAATATGGAAAGGATATTCGGCCCGGATTCCTGCTCCGTGCTTCACGTAAGAGCGGAGGGAACGGCGAGAATAATATAAAGGATTATAAAATGGCAAAAAAAGAGAAAAAGGTAATGAACTGCCGCTTAGGCAAAGTCGGCGGTCAGGCGGTGCTTGAAGGCGTTATGATGAAGAGCGGGAACAATATGGCTATAGCCTCCCGCATGCCGGACGGATCCATAAAAATGACGAAACAGACCGTCGTATCCGCAAGGCAGAAACATAAGGCGCTTGATTTTCCGATAATCCGCGGCGTAGTCAACTTCGTGGAGATGCTGAAGCTGTCTTATACGACTATGGACGCGTCCACCGCGGCGCTCGGTTTAGAAGAAGAAGCTCCGTCAAAATTTGAAAAATGGCTGTCCGAAAAACTGCATTTGAGCCTTACCACGGTGATAATGATAGTGGGCATAGTCGCTGGATTCATTCTCGCGGGCGCTTTGTTCATATTCTTACCCAGCGCGTCCGGCAAAGGACTTTCAGCGCTGTTCAGCTGGATAAGCGGCGGAAGATTCGTTTTATCGGATCACAGGATACTGTTTTCACTTATCGAAGGCATACTTAAAATAGTAATATTCTTAGTTTATCTGTCCTTGATCTCGCTCATGAAAGACATACGCCGCACGTTTGAATATCACGGCGCGGAGCATAAAGCGGTTTTCTGCTACGAGGCGGGACTTGATTTAACGCCGGAAAACGTTGCCAAATTCAAGAGATTCCATCCCAGATGCGGAACGTCGTTCATGTTCTTTATGATACTGCTCGGCATCATAATCGGCTGTTTCATACCGTCGAGCTGGCCGGCTGTACTCCGCTCGCTTACCAAAATAGCGCTTCTGCCGCTTACGGCGGGGCTCGGGTACGAGATAATCAGATTTGCGGGCAAGCACGACAACTGGCTCATTCGCGCGATATCGCAGCCGGGGCTTTGGGTGCAGAGGATAACGACAAAAGAGCCGGACGAAAAGCAGATGGAGTGCGCCATAGCGGCTTTGAAGACGGCTATACCGGCTGAATTCCCGGGATATACGCCCGATCAGCAGTTCACCTGGCCGAAGAAGGATGAAGGCGCGTCCGGCGCGGTGTGCGTAAGAACGGCTAAAGCCATGGAGCACAGAGAAAAAAGAAGCGAAAAAGCCCACATGCGCGCCGTTATGAGCCGCATGAGCCGCGCGGAGCAGGTCAGATACAGGCGCAAAAACGCATGACGTACCGGCAGCTATACGGACAAATAAAATCGCGTTTGGGTGAAGACGCCGGCGCGTACTGCCGCTATCTGCTTGACAGGTCTCTGCCGGAGCTTCTGATAGACGATAACAAAGTGCCGGAGGACGTACTTGAAGAACATAACAAAGCGATCGGGCGAGTCGAAGCGGGCGAGCCTTTGCAGTACGTTTTCGGTCACGCGCCGTTTTACGATCTTGAAATCGACTGCGGCCCGGGTGTGCTCATACCGCGGTTCGATACCGAGGCGCTTGTCGAGGAAGCGATAAAAACGCTGCCGCAAGACGCAGTTTTTGCGGATATCTGCTGCGGCTCCGGCTGTATCGCCGCGGCGGTCCTGAACGGAAGAAAAGATACCCGCGCGGTCTGCGCGGATATATCGGATACCGCGCTTTACTATACCGGAAAAAACTTGGAAAAATACGGTTTGACAGACCGCGCGAAGATAATGAAATTTGACGTTTTCGGAAGCTGGGCTGATTTTCCGAAAGTGGACTGTATTTTATGCAATCCGCCGTATATCACCGCGTCTGAGATGAAAGAGCTTCCGGAGAACGTTAAAAAAGAGCCGTATGAAGCGCTTTACGGCGGAGAAGACGGACTTGATTTTTACAGACGGATAATGCAGGCGTCAAAAGATCACTTTAAGGGAGCTTCGCATATAATATTTGAAATAGGATACCGACAGGCGGATGCGCTGCGGCAGCTGACCGGCGGTAAATGTGAAATAAAAAAAGACCTGTCAGACAACGACAGAGTATGTATTATAAGAGGTTTTTTATGAAAGAAAAACTAATTCTGATATTCGGCGGAAAGTCCGCGGAATATGAGGTTTCGCTGCACAGCGTTTACAACGTTTCAAAGGCGCTTGACAGAGAAAAATACGACGTTATAAGAATAGGCATGACAAAGGACGGCGTCTGGTACAGCTATTACGGCGACGACGAGAAAATAAAGAACGGGCAATGGTGTACGGATAAAGAAAACCTACACCCGGTGAGCCTGATAATGCAGACGGGCATAAAAGAGGACGACACGGGCGTTATATTCGGCGTAGATATTCCGGTTTTCCCGGTGGTCCACGGCAGTTACTGCGAGGACGGCAGACTCCAGGGCCTTCTTGATATGTGCGGCTTCAAATACGTCGGTCCCGGCACGGCTTCCTCCGCCGTTTGCATGGATAAATACATAACGAAGCTTATAATAAGCCACAGAGACATACCAATGGCGGATTTTGTGCTTATACACAGAGGGATAAGCGACGAAAAAATAATAAAAAAAGTTGAGGATAAATTCGAATATCCCGTTTTCGTCAAACCCGCGAACGCCGGCTCGTCCGTCGGCGCGTCAAAGGTAAAGAGCAGAGAACAGCTTGTATCCGCGGTTAACGAAGCGAGGAAATTTGACGACAAAGTGCTCGTTGAAGAATACATAAAAGGCCGCGAGATAGAGGTCGCGGTCATGGGCAACGACGCGCCGTTCGCGTCCCGCCCCGGCGAGATCTGCCCGAACAGCGAATTCTACGATTATAATACAAAATACATATCCGACACCGCGACGTATCACATACCCGCACAGCTGCCCGACGAAATATCGGAGCAGATACGCGAATACGCGGTAAGAATATATATGGCTCTCGGCTGCAGAGGACTGTCCCGCGTGGATTTCTTTGTTACCGAAGACAGGATAGTATTTAACGAGATAAACACGCTTCCGGGCTTTACGTCAATATCCATGTACCCGTCGCTTATGCAGGATCACGGATTCACTTACGCGGAAGTTGTGGAAGAGCTTATAAAATACGCAAAAGAGGATTGAATATGCCCATAGGTGTTTTTGACAGCGGTTTAGGCGGTCTGTGCGCACTGAAAGAACTGCACAAACTGCTGCCTGATACGGAGCTTATATATTTCGGCGATACCGGAAGAACGCCGTACGGAACGAGATCGCCTCAGACTATAATGAAATACGCTTCGCAGGACGCGGCGTTTCTGTTGAGCCGCGGCGTGTCGGCTATTCTCGTCGCCTGCGGGACCGTTTCCACCGTGGCGCTGAACGCTCTTAAAATATCTTTGCCCGTACCCGTATACGGCGTCGTTTCCGCCGCGTCGCGCGAGGCGGCAAGCGTTACGAAGAACGGTAAAATAGGCGTTATGGGCACCGGCGCGACGATAGGCTCCGGCGTGTTCGAGCACGAGCTGAAGCTCATAAACGGTGAGATCGAGGTGACCTCCGTCGCCTGTCCCTTACTCGTTCCCGTCGTGGAATACGGCTTTGCGGAGGATGAGATAGCGTATCTGTCCGTCAAAAAATATCTTGAACCGATAATCGACGGGGGAGCCGATACGGTCATTTTAGGCTGCACGCATTTTCCGATCTTGAAAAATATGATGATAAAAGCCGCGCCGCATATAACGTTTATAGATTCCGGCGCCGCCGCCGCGCGTGAGATAGCGTCCGCATTCTCTGACGGAGAGGGAAACGGATCTATACACTGTTACGTTTCCGACACGCCGGCGAATTTCAATAAGACCGCCAAAGTGTTTTTGGGTGAAGAGTTTGACTTTGACGTTGAAAGAGTGGATATAGAAAAATATTGAAAATTAAGAATTAAGAATTCAGAATTCAGAGGGAACGGAGACGCTGTTTCGTAGGGGAGGGGTTTCCCCTCCCGCTTAGATAATAAATAATAAATAAGAAAGAATAAAGAATAAAAATCGGTGTCCCTGCGGGACGAATTGTGCGCCGATCCGGCGCTTTTGGGTGGCCCCACCCCTCGGGCACCCCCCAAACCCCCTCTTACCCCTCCCACAGATCAAAGATCTGAGGGGGCGCGGTAAAACCTTGTTTGCGCAAGCAAACATATCGAGTGCGGCGTAAGACGCACATATCGAGCAGACCGCAGAGGTCTGCATATCGAATCGCGTAAGCGATATATCGACTTAAAAATCGAGGGGCTGCCGACGCGCGCGGCTAAAGCCGCAGAATAAGGAATTTTAACCGAAAGGATTTAATAAAATGAAAGAATACGGAAAGAAAACCTGGCTCATACCGGACTGCTTTTTGAATTCGGTATCAAAGAACGAAAACGTATCGCACGAGGCGATATGCGTTATCAACACGACCGAGCGCGACGCGCACATCGATCTTACTCTGTTCTACGAGGACAGACCGGTGAAAACGGGTTACTCCGCAGAATGCGGCGCGATGAAGACGCATCACATAAGACTTGACAAGCAGGTGTCCGACAAAGGCGAGCTTATCCCGCGCGACACGCCGTACGCTATACTCGTTGAATCGAGCGAGCCGATAGTCGTTCAGTACAGCCGTCTTGACACGTCCGCCGTCGAAATGGCGCTGATGACGACGATAGCGTATCCCGTCGACTGATGAGATTTGCCGCCACTTGTCTTTTCGGGCTTGAAAGACTTTTAGGTGAAGAGATAGACGCGCTCGGGTTACAGCGCGTTACGACGATAGACGGGCGCGTTATATTTGACGGGGAAATATCCGATATACCGCGCCTGAATATTAACCTGCGTTACGCCGAGCGGCTTTATATCGTGCTCGGCGTTTTTCCGGCACACACGTTCACGGAGTTGTTTGACGGCACACGCGCTTTGCGTTTTTACGATTATATAGGCGAATTTGACGCGTTTCCCGTAAAAGGCCACAGCATAAAAAGCGCCCTGACATCAATCCCCGACTGTCAGAGCATCGTCAAAAAAGCCGCCGTTGAATCAATGAAGGACAAATACTCCGTCAATCGCTTTGAAGAAACCGGAGTGAAATATCAGATAGAGTTCTTCATACTGAAAGACGAGGCGGCGGTGATGATAGACACGTCGGGCACTACGCTTCACAAGCGCGGCTACCGACCGCAGTCAAACGAAGCGCCCCTGCGCGAGACGCTCGCGGCGGCGCTCTGCAAGCTGGCGCATATAAGAGAGGACAATCTGTTCTGGGATCCGATGTGCGGCTCCGGCACCATAGCCATAGAAGCCGCGCTGTTGATGACCAACACCGCGCCGGGCATAAACCGCACCTTTATCTCGCAGGAATATCCGTGGATAAACAGATCCGACTGGGACAAAGCGTACGAGCAGGCGGCGGATATGATAAAGCGCGACTGCAAATTTGAAGCGTACGCGTCCGATATAGACCCGGAGTGCGTGCGTATAACGGCGGACAATATTCGCCGCGCCGGTATGGAAAAGTATATAAAATGCTTTGAATACGACGCGAGAAACGTACAGACGTACGGCAGAAGAGGCACGATCGTCTGCAATCCCCCCTACGGCGAGCGGCTCATGGATAAAGAAAGCGTCGCGGCGCTTTACAAAGAATTAGGCGACGCTTGGTCAAGCCTCGGCTCGTGGCAGATATACGTCATATCCTCCTGCGACGACCTCCCGCGCCTTTTCGGCAGACGTCCGGATAAGATCAGAAAACTGTATAACGGCATGATAAAATGCAATTATTACCAATTTTTCAAAGCAAAGGATGTAAAGAAATGAAATACGAAAAGCAACTGTTGCAGTACGCAAAACTCGTTGTAAAAGTCGGCGTGAACGTTCAGCCGGGGCAGTACGTGACGATAATGTCGCCGCTGCATTCCGCGGAATTTGCGAAAATGATAGAAAAAGAAGCGTTTGAATCGGGCGCCAAGGACGTTAAAATAACCTTTAACGATCAGCAGGCTGACAAAATACGCTTCACGTACGCGGACGCGGAAACGTTATCCGACATACCGGACTGGTTCAAAGAGATGAGAACGTACTACGCCAGAAAGGGCGGCGCATTCATCAGCATAGCCGGCGGCGACCCCGAGGCGTTCAAAGGCATTGACGGCATGAAAATGCTGTCGTTCAGCCGCGCGATGAACAAGGCGAGCGAGGAATTTTATACTCTTATGGATCAGTCCGTTTTCCCATGGTGCATAGTAGGCTACCCGAGCGAAGCGTGGGCGAAAAAGATATTTCCTTCCGACAAACCGTCCGTCGCCGTGGACAAGCTTTTTAAAGCTATTTTCAACGCCGTCCGCATCGGCAGAGGCGACACGGCGAAAAAGTGGCGCCGTCACGACAGAGTGCTGAAACGCCGCGCAAAGATATTGAATGAATACAATTTCAAAGAACTGCATTTCAAAAACGGCTTAGGCACAGACCTGCACGTAGGTCTTGTGGAAAACCATATATGGCAGGGCGGCTCGGACAAGAC
>JAEEGW010000229.1 GCA_016280525.1 Clostridiales bacterium | reverse complement strand
TCGTTCCGTCACTTTCATCTGTTTTGCCTCCGCAGGTGGATCAGTGGATTTGAAATGGATTTTACATAAGGAAAGAGAGGCTTGACGGCCTCTCTAACTTACTTCCTACCTAATTACGGGGGGATTATACCACATCTTATACAGAAAAGCAAGTATTTTTCAAAAATCTTTTTGAAAAATACTTGCTTTTCCACATAGATTATCTATTATGCAAAAGCTGTCGAACCAGCTCTTCTATCAGGGCAAGCTGCACCGGTGACAGACGCTCCATTTGTTCCGCCAATTGCCGCACCCGGGACGGATCAGCAGCAGCGCCGTTGAAAAATTCCTCGGGCGTAATGCCCAAATACTCGCAAATATAGAAAAAACCCTGCATGGAGGGAAAAGCCTTTCCGTTTTCGATCCGGTTGATGTAGCTCTCATTCTGCCCGATGGACAGGCTCATTTCCCGCGCAGAAACTTTTTTCGCTTCTCTCAGCCCGGCCAGTCGGCGGGAAAAGAACTCCTCGAACATAGATGCGCACCTCCTGTCATTCTTACACCGATATATGATATTGTATACAATGCCCGCGCAAAAATGAGATACTGATTAATATATTATTCTTGACATAGGATAAACAATGTCATATAATATGATTGCCGGTCGGGTGTCCGCCGCAGCGGAGCTCATCGGTCTCATTCGACAACAGAGAGGAGGATATCTGTGAGTTGTCCGTTTTATTGGTACAATTATAACAGCTACGCCTGCAAAAAATCCGGGAAAGACGTCAACAGCGATATTTACTACAAGTACTGCCGGGGCTACGATTACGGCGACTGCCCGATCTACAAGGGACAGGACTCGTCGGGGTGCTTTCTGACCTCCGCCTGCACGGAGGCGAGAGGCCTGCCCGACGACTGCCATGAGCTGGCAGTGCTCCGCCGCTTTCGGGATGGCTATCTCCGGTCGCTCCCCGAGGGCGGCGCAGAGATTGCGGAGTACTATTTCGTCGCGCCTCAGATCGTTTCTGAAATCAAAAAGAGGGCCGACTCCGCCGCTGTGTTCGACACGATCTACGAAAAGCTCGTAAAGCCCTGCGTAGAGATGATTGAACGCGGAGACAACGAAGGCGCACACCGGCTTTACCGCAATGCGGTAAAGCGTTTGCAAAACGGATATCTGACATAACGGGAGAGAGAAATTATGAGCAGCGAATATGGTTTTTGGGGCGAGACAAAGCTTGACGAATGGAATGCCGGCACAAAACGCGCGGCAACGGCAATGGAGAAGGGTGATACAACCGGCGCGCTTATCGCAGCCAGGAGCACAGTTGAGAGCTATCTGAAATACCGGACGGGGACCGACACCAGAGGCAAGATTTTCGGGATTGCCGCCTTGGTGATTGTTGCGCTGACTGCTATTTTGGGGTTGGCTGACGGGGAATGGTCCGCCGCTATTATCGTCGGCGTGATTGCCCTGATAGCCTGCGGGTTTCTCTACAGCAAAACCGTAAGCAAGAGAAAGGCTGTTTGCAACGCGTTTTTTGACAGCTATGAGCACCTTGTCAGCGCTATCGAGAGTTTGCAAAAGGGCGAATAGACACGGTCGTCAAGCAAGGGGAACTGTTTATGGGATACGTATATTCAGAGGGCCTTGAGCGGATCGGCAGGATCGACGATGACGGATATATTTACGACGAGGGTCTTCGCCGGGTCGGTCGGATCGACTTTGACAGTGGATATATCTACGCGGAAAATCTGAGCCGGATCGGGCGAGTAGACAGAAATGGGTATATCTACGACGAAGGATTCCGGCGGCACGGCCGCATAGATGAAAGCGGCTATGTCTACGACGAGAGCCTGAGGCGGATCGGTCGGATCGATGAAGACTGCGCTCGTAAATTGCTTGGATAAAGCTTATGAAAGCGGGTTGAATCACAACGTAGAAGGTAATAAGCGCGGAACAAATCAGGAGGTATTTTATGATTGATAATTCTGTTGATAAAGGAACTTTAACGATTGTTGTGCGAAATACAGGAAACGGCTTTGATTTATGTGAAATGGGCTACTCTTTGAATCCGGGCGAAGAAATAGTTGACATAAACTACGAAAACGGATCGATTTTTCTGATGTTTGAAGATGGAAAATCAATTATCGGTAGTTATGAGACAACGCCCTCACAGCTTGGCGCGAAGGTGTTTCACGATCCGTCGCAGCGAGTAATTGGGCGCGTTGGCGCAGAACTGATCAATTTTATAAGGAAAGATGCAGATCCTGATGCCGGAAGGCTCTTTCCGGACGAGGAGTGCTTGGCGTATTATTCGCAATCGTCTGGTCGTATTTCGTTGACGAATAATCTCTTCTCTACATGGGGAATTATCGATGGAAGTGAAATCGGCGGTGCTGCCGCATTCATTGCAATCTTCTTTGCTTATAGGTTTAACAGCATGTTCAGGGATTTCTTTGTGATGGAAGAGCATGAATTCAAGCAAAAATACTCGTCTTATCTAAATGCGGGATTGTGATAAAAGTAATGAGGATGGAGTCAATGATGTAAGCTGTCTGTCAGCAATCCTAAACAGTTTCTGAGGATCGGTGATCGATAACCGGTTATAACGGCGTTTGCGAGAGGCTGATCATTCCCGCAAATGTATGCAAAATATCGGGCCTTGCGTTTAATGGCCGAAAAGACTTACGAGAGGTCGTATTTAGCGAAGGGATTTCCGTTTTCGGAGAATCTATATCCGGAAAAAATGAAATGGGAGATTATAACAAATGGGTATAAACGCCGGAGATTATACAGGAGATTATGCAAATGAGCACGACGCGGCCTTGCGGGTTTCCTTTCATTCGAAATTCCTGCGTGCTTACAGCGCCTGGTTCACTGTCGGAGTCCGAGACCGCTCTGTGATTGAGTTGTTCGAGGAGACCTTGAAGTCATCAAATAATCTTTACGCTCCGACGAGCGATGATTTGTTTCAGCGCCGGGAGGTATATCGCTATCTGGGGATGTTTACCTACATTCTGAAGGATGGACCAGGCTATCTCCAAAAAGCGGCGGATTATTACAGGCAAGGAGAGCCTGTCATCGAGGCCCGCGACATTCGGACAGTCGTTTTTTATCTGTACACAATGAATGATCTTGGATTTGAGTCCGGTAATTCATCGTATCGGAAAAAGGCGTATGATGTGTCTGAACAAGTTTACAACACGAGATTCGAACAGATCGACGATAACGACTGGAAATTTGCGTTTCTGCAAAACATGGTTGTTGAGAAAGCGTTTGGAGAAATCGTTCCGAAAGACAGGCTCGGAGCGGATAAACTGAATGATACAATACGCTCCTTGGGGAGTGATTTCATCCAGGACTATGAGCGTAATAAAAAAATGATTTGGGGAAACTGATCGCCGAGCGATCACGCAGAGTCTTTCTTAAATCGCGTGGATGATCCTGGGACATTGACCCGGCAAAAAGCACCGTTTCCGCAGGCTTGCAGTTTGCGGAAACGGTGCTTCGTATCGGTACAGGCGGCCGGAGGCCGCAATTAAATCACGAAAGCTTAGCGGCCTGTTATATGTGTGTCAACCACGACAGTTGGATCGGCGAGACAGGCAGTTATTGGGGAAGCTGGGCGCGGCGGACGTGCTGCTCGAACCAGTCGGTGATCTCCTTCAGCCGGCGGAGGCGATGCGTGGGCTTGCCGGAGCGGGAGAGCTCGTGGTTTTCGCCGTGGAAGAGGCAGAGCCGGGCTTCCACGCCCCG